>JAFTAG010000167.1 GCA_017458655.1 Ruminiclostridium sp.
AGCCGAGAGAAGCAGTGTCGGCAGCCGCGGAACCCGAGATACCGCCGAAGAAGTACGAAGCTACGATATTGACCTGCGCCAGCCCTCCGCGCATCCAGCCCACAAGGGAATTTGCGAGCGCTATCAGCCTGTCGGAGATACCTCCCGTTCCCATAAGCACGCCCATTGTTATGAAAAACGGCACCGCCATAAGTGAGAACGACCATACTCCCTTTACCATAAGCTGTGGGAGAGAAACAAGGCTCTGCCCCATAGATACAAGGCACAGCGCGGTGGAAATGCCGACAGCATAGGCTATCGGAAAGCGCAGCAGTATCATTATCAGAAAACTGCCGAGCAGAATCACGGTAGATAAGGTTTCCGGATCCATAGTCACTTTTCCTCCTTTTTATCTGTTTTTTCTTCCTTTTCATAGAATGCGCCGATGCGCAGAACTATCTGCTCAAGCTCGAATATTATCATACCCGCGCCGGCTGTGGGGATAGACATATACTGCCAGAATTTGCTCAGCCCCGGGAGTGATATGTATCTTCCCAGCTCCGAAAGAGGAGACGCACAGAGCATTATGCCGTATATGAGCAGTACCGCGCCCAGCACGAGCACGCCTATGTCGGCGATAAGGTCGGATATCTTCAATGCCGTCTTTGATATGTACTTATCGAACGCCGTCATGCGTATATGACCGCGTTTGCGTATCGCGAGAGCCGCCGACAGCACCGCCATATAGACCATCATCGTCAGCACGAGCTCCTCGCTCCAGCTCGGGTCGCTTATAAACGGGATATACCGCCCCGCGACAGCCCATACGGTGATGATTATATCGCCTATGAGCAGCAGCTTGCAGATAAACAGGATCACCTTATAGGTGATATCATACACCGGTCTCAATACGCTCAGCTTCTGTAGGATCGCAGGCATCGGTCTATCCCTCCTCTTTCATATCGACTATCCGTTGGTACAGCTCGCGGTTGTTCTTTGTATGCTCCTCAATGGTAGGACGGCACGCCTCTATCCACGGGGTCTTGTCCTCGACCTCCACGATATTCACACCCTTGTCCCGAAGCTGCGCGAATGTATTTTCAAGTATTTCATACACCTTTGAGTTTGCGACCGTTGAGGCATACTGCGCGGCTTGCATTATCCAGTCCCGCTCCTGCTCGTTCAGCCTTTCCCAGCGGTATTCCGCCATAACTATCTGCATAACTCCGAGCGTATGTCCGTCGAGTATAAGATTCGGCGCCACCTCGGGGAACGCGTTGGACAGATAATTCGCGGTAGGCTGTTCGGCGCCGTCCACGACGCCGCTGCTGAGCGCGCTGTACAGCTCCGTGAATGCCACGGGCGTCGCGTAGGCACCGAGGTCGTTCACCATACCGGTCATTATCGGGTCGGAGGAAACGCGGAGCTTCATATTTTTCAGATCGTCGATGCCGTTCACTTCATTTTTGAAGAAGAAGTTGCGGAAGCCTTCCTGCGCGTAGCACAGACCTCTGATCGGCAATCCCAGCTCACGCGGTTCAAGCAGTATCTCCTGCGCAAGCTCACTTTCCGCAAAGCGATAGAAATGCTCTTCGTTTTCAAAAGTGTACGGTATCCCCAGCAGAGCCGCTTTCTCGCAGCCGTACTGTGTCAGTGCGGAAGCCGTTATTCGTGTAAAGTCGGTGATATTGCCGCCCCCCAGCAGATTGTCTATCAGCTGATCCTCGCTTCCGAGCACCCCGCTTGCCTGAATATCGATCAGAAGGGCTCCGTCCGAAAGCTCCTCCACCTTTTCCTTAAAGGCTTTTGCCATTTCTCCCGGCACCGTTCCGTCAAGATTGTTCATCTCCGCGTAAGTGAGTATCTTCGGGCCGCTGCGCATACCCGCGGTCAGGCTCAGCGTCACCGTTGCGCACAATCCTAACAGGAGCACCGCACCGATGACCGTAAAAATATGTTTCTTCGTATTGACCACCTCGTATTATCTTTCCTGAAAACTTTGCGGATCGCAAATGTTAAAGGCTTATCGGAACATTGTCAGTAATTAAGGCTCAGCGGCTCGCCGTCCGCGCCGTAAATAGTATCTCCGAGCGTGAAGAAATATTTCCGGGCGGCGCGGCAGAAATACACAGACCTGTCACCGAGACTTGTGCTCATTACATATTTCGTCTGTATCAATTCATGATCGGAGTAGCAGTACGGGCAATATCCGTGATAATATCTTTCGATCCCGAGCAGGTCTGAAACATCGTCGAAGTCACCCGGGACAAACTGTATTTCTCCGCCGGACAAGCTTTTGAGCTGCTTCGGATCCGGCTCGGTATCGCCTTCCGCGGGTCCCTTTCCGAGCCTGATGATCGCTGCGAGCTTTTCTTTTGATAATGCCATTTTTTACTCCCATTATTTTTTTCGATCTCATTTTACAGGTCACACCCAACGGTTGCCGTGTCTGCCGCGCTCACATTTTAAATTCGCCGTCGCAGGCGACACCGCGGCTGTACACTGCTGACCGTTGACTGTATGCCGAAAAGATCGGCTTCATGAATGCCCGTTATTTGCGCTTTTTGGTGATGATCGCCGCCGCGCCTGATATCATCGCAAGTGCGCCCGCAGCGAAAAGATCGCTTACGCCGGTAGCGGGATTCTGCTCATCGTCGGCAGAGTCAACGGAGCCGCTGCCCGAGAGGATCACATTTACGGCGCTTCCGAACTCTCCGGCAAATCCCGCTGTTACGATCGCGCGGTCATTTTTGTCATTCAGAGAGAAGGATACTATGTTTTGACCGTTTATACCCGCGGCCGCAAGAAGATCTCTTACCGGGACCGCTACGGTATCGTTATCAATCACGCCGTCATAGGAAAGCTTGTAGGTCTTGGCGCCCTTGTCTGAGGTCGTGAATGAGAACTCGAGGTCGAAACCTTCAAGAAGCGGCATCGCGTAGTTTATCACGAGAACGGTATCACAGTAATCGGCGGGAATGGAATATATGCGGTCGAATATATAGCTCGCGTCATAGAGCTGAAGCCCATCATCGGTGGATACGAAATCGCCGAATAATGCCGATTCGCCGGCGAAGGTGTCGGGATCCTCGGCGCCCAGCTTTACGAAGCGCGAGGTCTGCGTATTGCCGTTCTCATAAGAAAATGTTATAAGAAGCTCACCGTTGTCGAGTACAGATATCCCGGCAGGTGTATTATCGTCGGTACCGCCGAAATGGAACAGCGCCTCCGAGCCGTTCTGCTCAACGCCGAAAGGAATACCCATTCCCATCAGAGGACCGCTCGTGTGTCCCTCCGTCTCGTCGGTGAAAACGTAGTAATCATCAAGATCGTCGTATTTGCCGTCGCCGTCCTTGTCGTTATACGCAGCCCACACACCTCTTGTGAGCAGAGCCTGCGCTTCATCGGCATAGGCGTCGTTTTCGCCGGAGAACGTGTCGGGATCCGCTCCAACAATGGCAACAAACTTATATGTCCTCTCAGCGGCGTCCTCATAGGTGAACGTGACCATAAAGTCATTTCCGCCAAGCTCGGTTATTTCCGCGTTTGTGTTGTCATCGGCGCTCGCAAAACGGAACAGCGCGGTCTCCCCGCTCTGTTCAACGGAGAACGGCAGGCCTATGCCCTCTTTGGGAGCGGAGGTATGGCCTGTTTTTTCGTCCTCAAAGATGTAGTATGTATTCAGATCGTCATATTCGCCGTCGCCGTCCTTGTCCGCATACGCAGCCCATACGCCTCTTGTGAGCAAAGCCTCGTTTTCGCTTACGGCAGCAGTTGTATCGTCCGCGTAAGCCGCCGTTGTCATTGCCGTCGCCGCGATCATCGCCGAAGCGATAACAGCGCACATTACTCTTTTTTTCATAATTGTTTTCCTTCCTTCCATGTTGTCGGGGGAGACTATCCGCCCTGTCGTTTTTGTTCTTACGGTATCATCGGGGCTTTACGCGGTACACGCATACGCTCCCGTACCGTCAAAACACATTATACCACTTTTTTTTAAAATTTCTATTACCGCAGCGGTAATATTTCGGTAATTGATTTTGTATGAAAAAAATGATATAATACAGTTATGACTTTGTCACGTCAAACGGCCGGCAGCCTTCGGAGGCGCCCTATAATTGAGCGGGGGTGATGATTTGGAGATCTTGGTGCAATATATAACATACAATTTTATGACGCTGATGATACTTATAATATTGTCGGCGATGATGCTCGCGAACAGGAAGATAAATGTCCCCGCTTCCGGCTACATAAGGATATCGGCCGTTCTGCTCTTCCTTATAACGATAGGAGCCTTTGCGGGTGAGTGGGCGTCGGGAGCTGCTCCCGAAAACTGCCCCGACCTCGGTGCTGTTATCGCGATACACACGGCAGCTTCCGTATTCTGCTATATTTTACGGCCGTTCGTTATACTTGCGGAGCTGTTTGCGCTGACTCCGAACGCCGGGCATAAATTCCTGCTCGCGGTACCGGCGCTGATAAACAGCGTGGTCTATGCCATTGCGCCGTTCACCTTTCAGCTTGTATTCACGTTCGGAGACACAAATGCGTTTTACAGGGGTCCCCTCGGCTATACGATCTATTTCACCATGATCTTCTATGTATGTGCTCTCATATTCGGTTCAATAAAGCGATTCAGTACCCGAAGCCGTTCACAGAACACTATCATAGGCGGTATAATAGCCATTACGGCAGCAGTGACGGTAATGGAGGCGACAAATACCGGCCCTACGTTTACGGAGCCGGTAATGGCGCTGGATATACTCGCGTACTATATGTATCTCGCTACCGTATATCAGCAGGAAATGAGGGAAAGCCTTGCGGAGAAGGAGCTGCATATCGCAACGAGCAAGATGAAGCTCCTGCAGCAGCAGATACGTCCGCATTTCATATACAATTCCCTCGGTGTCATACGTTCTCTTACCAAGAAGAACACCGACAAGGCCGTTGAGTGCATCGACAATTTCTCCGAATACCTGAAAGCCCATATACGCGCTATACAGGCTGCCGAGGTCATACCGTTCCGTAAAGAGATAGAGAATGTGGAGGCGTATCTGGCGCTTGTGCAGTCGGACCACGATATGAACCTTACGATCCTGTATGACATTCGGGAAAGCGGGTTCGGGATACCTCCTCTCACGCTCGAACCGCTGGTCGAGAACGCGGTGAAGCACGGGATATCGAAAAACGGCGGCGTGATAACCATTTCGTCATTTTCCGCCGACGATGATATCATCATAAGAGTCACGGACGACGGCTCAAAGCCGGAGGAGCTGACCAAAAGAGAGCAGGACAGGCTCGGTATCGGCCTTGAGAACACGCGGCAGAGATTAAGCCTGCAGTGCGGCGGAACGCTTGAACTGAAGACAGCCGAAACGGGAACGACGGCTGAGGTGAGGCTGCCGAAGGAAAGGAGCGTAAAGGAATGAATATACTTGTGGCGGACGACCGGCATATGATCGTTGAGGATCTGATCGATGAGCTCAGAAAGATAATACCCGACGCGAGGATAGAGGGGACATCGGATCCCGGAGAGATCATAGGGATGTGCAGGGATATAAACTTCGATGTTGTGTTTATAGATATCGAGATGCCCGGCAGGAACGGTATAAGCATCGCCAAAGACCTGCTTAAAAAGCACCCGAAGATCAATATAATATACATCACGGCGTATGAGCAGTACGCGGTGGAGAGCTATGATACATTTGCGAGCGCGTTCCTTGTAAAACCCATAAGCTCCTCAAAGCTTAAAAACGCGCTCAAAAATCTGCGTCACCCGGTATCGGATATAACCGACGAGCAGATAACGGAGCAGTACGCGGGGAGCACCCTTGTGGGCAAAAAGATCGAAAAATACCGCAAGGAGCGCGACCTTTCGAGGTCCGAGCTCGCGGAGCTGATGGGGGTGGCCATGCCTACGGTATATCGCTGGGAGACAGGGATACGGATACCCGATATGGTGACTATTATGAAGCTTGCGCGGGTACTCGGGGTCAAATACGATAAATTTCTGGACGAGAACGATCTGTGAGGCCGTGAGCCGCATCCGGCAGCGAAATGCCGTAAAACAGATCCCGACAGTCGGACGAATGGAGCGTAACAAATGAAGAAAAAGAAACTGCTTGTTCAGGTCGGCGCGCTGATAGCCGTATTCTTCGCGGTGATACTTATCGCGGGCGGCTTTATCATATATGCGGGGAGCACAACGATGTACCTCAGCGCCAAGAACGAGATGATAGACCGCGACCTTCTGCGTGTGCGGGATTTTGTCGAGAACGTACCGGGATTATCGAGCCTTCTTGATTACTGGCGGGAAAACCCTTATGACACTATCCGCGAAATGACGGAGGAGGAACGGGATAAAGGATATGATGTATATATCGGTGAAGACTGGTATTATATGTCGGACGAGACCTTTGCCCGGATCGATGATTATCAGAAGCTCGCCGTGGCACACGATTATTACAGCTATTTTGCGGGAGGGTTCGACGGTGAGCAGCATGATTTCGGATACGAAGCGATATACTGCATAGACATAAGACCCGAAAACGCCGGATTTATTTATGCCAAAGGCGACGGGGAATATACTTTTAAATATGATTCCTTCGGTCTCACGCTGGATATGGATATATCCGGGCAGCGCGCCGTGCAGAAGATACTTTCGGGCACAAACAAGACAACGGAATATGAAATAGTCGATAATTACAACGGAAAGAGCATTTACATAGGCTATGTTCCGATAACCGTGAACGGCACTGTGAAATGCGCGGTCTGCATATTTTACGACTGGAGCGAGTTCCAGAAGAGCATGAGCGAAAATCTGACGGTAATGACGCTTATCGGCTTGGCGGTCATGCTGATCGTATTCGCAGCGCTGCTGCATTATCTCTATAATATCGCGCTGAAGCCCGTGACACAGATACAAAGCAATGTGCGTGAATACCGGGAAAACAAGGACAGCAAGCAGATAACCGAAAATATGAAGCATATACGCTCGAAGAATGAATTCGGCGTGCTCGCGGACGATATTTCGGAGCTTGCGGAGGAAATGGAACGATTCACGGCCGAAAATATCAGGCTCGCGGGGGAGCAGGAGCGTGTCGCGGCGGAGCTTGAATTTGCCACAAGGATACAGAGCGGGTCTTTGCCGAGTGAATTTCCCGCGTTCCCGGAGCGCAGCGAGTTTGACCTGTACGCCTCAATGACACCGGCGAAGGAGGTCGGCGGCGACTTCTACGACCTCTTTCTTATCGACGACGATCATCTTGCGCTCGTTATCGCCGATGTTTCGGGAAAGGGCGTGCCCGCCTCGCTGTTTATGATGTCGTCTATGATACTTATACACGACCGCGCGCTTATGGGCGGCAAGCCCTCCGAGGTCCTTGAATTTGTGAATGAGCGGATATGCTCCAAGAACCCGTCCGAAATGTTTGTGACGGTATGGCTGGGAATACTTGAGATAAGCACGGGAAGGCTATCGTGCGCAAATGCCGGGCACGAATATCCCGTGCTCGGGACAAACGGCGGCTTTAAATTATACAAGGATAAGCATGGCTTTGTGCTCGGCGGCGCGGACGGTATGAAATACAAGACCTATGACATACAACTCTGCAAGGGCGATATCGTGTTTGTTTATACGGACGGCGCCGCGGAAGCCACAAACGCTTCCGATGAGCTTTTCGGCACGGACAGGCTCACGGAAGCGCTCAACGCCCTTCCCGACGGCTCGCCCGAGGAGCTTATCGCGGCCGTCGGGAAAGCGGTGAACGGATTTGTCGGGGACGCGCCGCAGTTTGACGACCTTACAATGCTTTGTCTTAAATATAACGGGGACCCTGTATAAACCTTTTGAATAAAGCTTGACAGAAAACCGATATATATGCTATAATTATTACTTGGGCAATTAAATATCGGTATTTTTGTTCGTTCTCCACGCCTCCGGGGGGGAGAAAGAACGGACATTTGCAATATCGGCTTTAACATTATTTAGTTGCCAAAGTAATAATATTTGTGATACAGATTAAATAAAACCTGCAGTAAATTTATGAGGTATGATATGAAAAAAGAAAAGAAAAACGGACGGTTTCTCTGTGGGCTGCTGACTGTTATTATCACGGCAGCGCTGACTGCTGTGCCATCCGGAGCCTACACCGAAAAATGCAGCTCCGGAGTCGAAAACAGAGCTCTTTCGGTCGATCCCTCGGCTGTCAGCGACGGGTTTTCCTCCGTGCTTTATAACAACAGCAACGGGCTGCCCACATCGGAAGCAAATGCTATCGCCGAGACGTCGGACGGCTTTATCTGGATAGGGAGCTTCGCGGGACTTATACGTTACGACGGCAATACCTTCGAGCGTATAAGCGGTATGACAAGTATCAAGTGCCTGTATGTTGACAGCCGCGACCGCTTGTGGATAGGAACGAACGACAACGGCTTTGCTGTTATGGAACGCGGTGAGTACCGTATGTGGAACAAGCTCGACGGCTTGAGATCCGCCCACACCCGCGCGATAACGGAGGACAGCAGCGGCACGATATATATCGCGACTACCTGCGGCATAGCGACTGTCGATACCGATCAAAATCTCGGCGCAATAGAGGACGAGCGGATCGCGGAGGCGAATATGAGAGAGCTGCGTATCGGCAGCGATGATACTATCTACGGGACTACCGACACCGGTGACATTATGATGATACGCGGCGGAAAGCTGATAAAGTACATCACCACCGACGAAAATCCGCTGGAGGGCGCGGGGACCATTTTCCCCGACCCCGCAAACAATGGCGTGATATATCACGAGGCTGTCGATTTCGGCCTTTATCGTGTCGATCTGAACGACGGTGTCTCCGTGCTCGAGAAAATAGACATCGACCCCTTGAAATACCTTAAAAACATAGAATATATCGACGGGAAGATATGGATATGCGCGGGAAACGGCGTCGGCGTGATCGATAACGGCAGCTTTCACCTTGTTGAAAACCTTAATATGAACAACAATATCGGTCATGTTATGACGGATTATCTCGGCAACCTCTGGTTCACCTCCACACGGCAGGGCGTTATGAAGGTCGTGCCGAACCGCTTTTCCGATCTCTCGGAACGCTACGACCTGCCCGAGCTCGTGGCAAATTCCACCTGTAAATATGATGATAAATTGTTTGTAGCGACCGATACGGGGCTTATCGTGCTCGGCGAGAACGGGGCGGTCTCGGAGCTGCCGCTTACCAAAGCGGTGAGCGCGTCGGGCAGTGACCTCGGAGCCGATGACCTGATCGCGCTTCTTGACGGCTGCCGTATCCGTTCGATAATCCGGGACACCCACGAACGGCTGTGGATATCCACCTGGCGCGCCTGCGGCCTTCTGAGATACGAGAATGACGAGGTCACGGCGTTTACCGAGGAGGACGGTCTGCTTACGGGCAGCATACGCGCTGTCTGCGAACGAAACGACGGCTCTGTGCTTGTCGCTTTGACCGGCGGTGTTAATGTGATAAGAGACAACGCTGTCGTTGCTTCTTACGGCAGTGATGACGGTATCGAAAACACCGAGAGCCTTACCGTAGCCGAAGGGAGCAATGGTGACATAATCCTCGGCAGCAACGGCGGCGGTCTGTATGTGATCAACGAAGCGGGAGTCAGGAATGTCGATGTCGAGGACGGACTGCCCTCAGATATAGTGATGCGTCTCAAATATGACAAAAAACGCGATCTTGTGTGGATCGTCACCAGCAGCGCCGTCGCGTATATGACCCCGGACTATCGGGTGACTGCCATAAAGAATTTCCCTTACCCGAACAATTTCGACCTGTTTGAGAACAGCAGCGGCGATATATGGGTGCTGAGCAGCAACGGCATATATGTGACGCCTGCCGAGGAGCTTATCGCAAACGGCGACATCAATCCCGTGTTCTACAGCATCGACAGCGGACTTTCCTGCATCACTACCGCAAATTCCTACAGCGACCTGACGTCCGACGGGGAGCTTTATATTGCGGGAAGTACGGGTGTATGCAAGGTCAATATCGAGGAATCGTTTGAGAATATCAATGAGATGAAGGTCAGCGTCCCGTTCATAGATGTTGACGGAGTCCGGGTATATCCCGACAGCAGCGGCACCTTTACCATTCCTTCGGACACAAGAAAGCTTACCGTAAGCAGCTATGTATTCAACTATTCTCTGACAAATCCCATGGTCTCGTGGCAATTGGAGGGATTTGAGGACGAAAACGCACCGATAAGCCGCAGCGAGCTTGTGCCGGTGGACTACACCAATCTGCGCGGAGGCACATATCACTTCAAGCTGCGTGTAATGGATTCAATGGGGCGCGGCAACAAGGAATATTCCGTAACGGTCACCAAAGAAACGGCTTTTTATGAACAGGGCTGGTTCTACATAATTGCGGGTCTGCTGTTCGTTATCGGTATTGCGGCGGTCGTGAACTTTTATATCCGTCGGAAAACACGCGCCATAGAAAAAAAGCAGCAGGAGACCATGGCTCTTGTAGGTGAGATATCCGAGGCGTTCGCCGTAGTGATAGATATGAAGGATCGCTATACAAACGGTCATTCCTCCCGCGTGGCGAAATATACCGCTATGCTTTCAAAGGAGCTTGGCTATGACGACGATACGACCGAGAAGCATTACCGCATAGCGCTTCTCCACGATATCGGAAAGGTCGGCATTCCGGATAATATACTTAACAAGCCCGGAAAGCTTACGGACGATGAATTCGCTGTAATAAAATCGCATACCTCCCGCGGATTTGAAGCGTTAAAGAACATCAGAATCATGCCGGAGATAGCGGTAGGCGCGGGTTCTCATCACGAACGTCCGGACGGGAAGGGCTATCCCAAGGGGCTGAAAGGCGATGAGATACCTCGTGTCGCGCAGATAATCGCCGTTGCGGATACATTTGACGCTATGTATTCCGACAGACCGTACCGCAATCGCATGAACTTTGAAAGGGTCGTTTCCATAATAAAGGAAGTGTCCGGAACGCAGCTTACGCCCGATGTTGTCGAGGCATTCCTGCGGCTCGTGGATAAGGGAGAGTTCCGCGCTCCCGATGATGATGGCGGCGGAAGTACGGAATCTATCGAGAATATCAGAAAAAATGAATAAACCCGGAGCAAACAGCTCCAAGCCGCATTTTATATGGCTTGGAGCTGTTTATTTGCCGCACAGCCCGGCATAATTTTCGGGTATTGCTTGACAAATCATTAAAAGGGGTGTATAATGATATTAATTAAACGCGTTTGATAAATGCCGCTCGCCGGCCGCGAAAAGGCTTCATAGCGCGGCTTATACCAATTGACAATTATGTTTCCGCGGATAACTCACCATTAAAATTATGCGCGCAGCGCAGCCACAACTATTCATTCTTCACTATTCACCAACACAAGGAGACAGGCTATGAAACGTGATCCGGATAAAACCAGAACGGCGCTTATCGATGCGGCGGAGAAGCTGATGAGCAGGTGCGACGACCCCGATGAGGTCACAGCCCGGGCGATAACAAAAGAGGCGGGAGTAAATCTCGCGATGATAAACTACTGCTTCGGGTCGCGGGAGAAGCTGCTTTACGAGGTCTTCTCACGGTCACACCGAAACGCTGTCACGCTCGACCCCGAACTCGGCGAGATCATGAAAAGCGGACTGTCGCCGAAGGAAATGCTTTCGGAGGTGCATTTCCGCACAATGAAGCTGATGCTTGCGAATTACAAGTACTGCAAAGCGCTGACAAAATACATACTAATCACAAGAAAGATCGGCGACAGGCGCGACAGCGTGCGGTTCATACAGCAGCATTACGGCGATAGGAAAACCGAGGGCGAATGTCGTCTTATCGCGTTTGAGCTTTCGGGGATACACGAGCTCGCGGTGCTGCGGTATGAGGAAATAAGAGATGTCTGCGGCATCGATCTGACGGACGATAACGAGCTTCGGAGGTTCGTTTACGGCAATATTGACAGAATGCTGGGGGACTGATATGTATATTTTTGAACTGAAAAAAGCGTCGGATACGGGATATGACATCGGCGGGAAAGCCGAAAGTCTCGGGAAAATGCTTCGCATGGGGCTGCCCGTGCCTTCGGGATATGTGATAGCGGCGCAGGCTTTTGAGAACGGAAGCTTGAAAAAAGAAGCTGTCGGCGAGCTTTCGGAACTTGTGAAAAAGCTGTCAGCCGGAAGTCACACATACGCGGTGCGTTCGTCGGCCGTAGGGGAGGACGGCGCGGAGGATTCCTTTGCGGGAGCTTACGAAACTGTGCTCGATGTGAAGCCCGCCGATATAGAAAAGGCTGTCCTGACCGTGGCAGCGTCGGCGGGAAATGAGCGTGTCGGTGTATATGCAAAGGAACGCGGAACGACTGCTGGCGGCACCGCCGTGGTGATACAGCGGTATGCTGCGCCGGAATACGCAGGTGTGCTTTTCACCGCCGACCCGATAAGCGGAAGCCTCGGAAGGATGACGGGAAGCTTCGTAAAAGGCGCAGGCGAAAAGCTGGTCTCCGGCGAGGGTATGGACGGGGAATTTATCATAGATGCCGTCGGGTATTCCTACAGCGGAAGCGGGGAAACGGAGCAGTACGCCAGGAAGCTCTTCAAGTACGCAAAGAAGCTTGCTTCCGACGGCGTCCCGAAGGATATAGAGTGGGCGGTCTCGGGCGGACGGGTGTATATCCTCCAGTCAAGGCCCATAACCACGCTGTTTCGCAATAATTACGACGATTTTGATATAAACGATTCTTTGTGCGGGGAACTCCTGCTGTCAAAAACGAACGTAGGCGAGATATTCCTGCGCCCCGTTTCTCCCGCGACATTCGGCATGGTCGATATGGTCTCGTCTATGCTGGGGATCCCGCTCATATCAAATGTCTGCGGTCAGCTTTATCTCAATATCAGCGGTATCTGCTCCATGATAATGTCATTCGGCGTCTCAAAGGAAAAGGCGTTCGGCTTCATCAAAGAGCTCGCCGGCGGCATACCCGACACGGAGATACCCGTTTATCCGTATGACAGAAGGATACTCCGGAGAGCGGTATCGAACATATTCAGAGACTTTTTCAAAAGCAAGCCGAAGAAATACAGACCGAAAGCCCTGAAAGGACGCTTCACAGAGGTGAGCCTTGAGCTTATTGAAACGATAAAAAGCGCGAAAAGCAAGGACGAGCTTCTCAGCCTGTGGAGCGGCGCGTGTGAGCCGTTTATGGGCGGCGCTCTGTCCGCGATAATGTCGGGGCTCGATGTAAGATCACTGTTTAAGACAAGAGAAAGGCTTGAAAGGATATGCGGCACGGAGCTTGCCGACAAGCTCATGTCGGACTGCTCCGGAAGCGGCAGCATCGAAAGTCTCGGGCCTCTGCTCGGTATCGCGGATATTATAGCGGGAAAGATGACCCGCGAGGAATATACATTGAAGTACGGTCATCGTGACGCGGACGAAATGGAGCTTTCCATACCGTTTCCCTATGAAAGCAAGGATTTCCCCGATAATGTCATAGAAGAACACAAACGCTCCGGCATCGATGCTTACGCGATGAAAGCCGCGCAGGAAAAGAGACGGGAAGAAGCCGTGAAAGAATTTAAAGCAAAATACCCGTCTCACGGCGCAAGGCTTGACCGTATGCTTAAAAAGTACGCCGCGGCAGTCGCGGACAGGGAGATGATACGAAGCGACGCGCTGAGGATATTCTGCGTTATCCGTGAATTTTTCCTCAAAGCGGGCTCACTTACGGGTCTCGGCGACGACATATTTATGCTGTATATGGACGATGTAAGAGCTCTGCTCGCGGGCAATGAAAGCTGTGTCGGCAAAATACCGGCAAGACGCGCAAACTACGAAAAGCAGATGACAATGCCGAATTTTCCGAGTATGATATGCGGAAGGTTCACCCTTGACGAGTGGCAGGCCGCGGGCAGCCCGGGCGGTTATTACAGGTCGGGCGTGACAGAGCCGCAGTCCGATGACGGCGTGATTACCGGTGTCGCGGGTTCGGCGGGTCAGGCGGAGGGACGCGCAAGAGTGCTGAAAAGCATTGACGACGCGGACACTATCGAACAGGGGGATATTCTTGTGGTTCCCGCCGCGAATATCGGCTGGGTAAGGGTATTCCCCAAAATATCCGCGCTTGTTACGGATGTGGGAGCTCCGCTGTCCCACGCGGTCATAGTTGCCCGTGAGCTGGGGATACCCGCTGTGGTGAGCTGCCGGAGCGCGTCATTCCGGATACAAACGGGAGACCGGATACGCGTTGACGGGACACTTGGCAAGGTCTTTGCTGTTCGGTAGATTCGGAGATCTACCGCTCTTCAACACATTTCTCAAATTCCCCGAACCACTCGTCCGGATAGAAAAACAGCAGCTCCTCGTGACCGTAGTCCTGCTCCCTGATGTCGGGGGCGGCGAAATGCTTCAGATAACGTTCGCGGTATTTCTCGCCCATTTTCAGCGCATAGAAAATGTGAACAGTCGTGTCCTCTGCCGAAATGTGCTCGGCAAGCGGCGTTACAAGGTCGGAATAAAACTGATTATTCATACTTTTCCCGGAAACAGCCTGCGCCGACCTTAACATTCCGTTTGTCATCTTCAAATACTTTTCCGTGACTTCATCTCCCATTTTCCTGCGCGTTATATTCTTCGCCCATTTCGGCATAGAGCCATTACGCACCATTCCGCAGAATATCTTGCCGACAATGGCGGTCTGCAATTTCGCGGACACTTTCCCGCTTTGGTCAAGGTCGGAGCTGCCGATGAACGCGTGACGGATATGCACATTCCCGCGCTGAAGGAGCAGTCCAACAAAGCTGCCGCCGAGTGACGAGCCGTAAGCAGCGAATATCTCTCCGCCGCAGCGCTTGATGATGTAGCGCTCTATCTTCCGGCAGATGTCGGTCATTGTCGTGAAATCGCCCTCATTACCGTCAAAGCCGTCATAATCCACGCATATCACCTTGTATTTTCCCGCGAGCTTGGGAACGACCTTTTCAAAATTGAATCTCGCTGTGCAGAAGGTTCCCGGCAGCAGCATCACGGTCTTTTCGTTTTCTTTTCCCGCAATTGTATATCTCATCTTTTCTCCTGTTTCTTTACGGCTCTGAAATAGACCATAGAGCCGCGTATATGCCAGTTTGTGACCTCGTAAGCGCGTTCGAGCCGCTTCATCAGCTCGCCGGAGGTGTCGAACGGCGGCGTGAACCAACCCTTTCGCGCAAGCACGTTTTTCACGAGCGCGTCGGTGACAGCCGAACGCCCTCTGATATAGAAGCAGGCGGCCAGCCTGCCGCCCGGCCTCAGTACCCGTGTGATCTCTGAAAACGCCTTATCCTTGTCGGGAAATGCGTGAAAGCCGTTCATGCTCAGTACCGTATCGAAAGCGCAGTCCTCAAACGGCAGCGCTCCCACATCGCCCCGCAAAAAAGTGACATTGTCTATACCGTTTTTCGCAAAGCGTGCCTTTGCCTGTTCCAGCATATCCTCCGAGTAGTCGAGGCAGATAATGTCGGCTTTTGTCATTCGCTTGTATTTTTCGCAGGTGAACACTCCCGTTCCGACCGGAACATCGAGCAGCCTGCCCGAAAACCTGTCGGGGATATAACGGAGCAGCTCCGCGGCTATCCTGTTGTCGTCCACGCCATGCCAGAACGTCTTTATGTACAGCTTTCCGAACAGGCTGCTCTGCGTAAGTATGCTGTCGTAGATGTTCTTTGACGCTTTGTATGAGCTTGTTATTTTATCGTTCATTGTAACCTCCCGTAAGCAGCGGTAAGCTTTTGCTAACTATATTATAATATCACATATAAGCCAAAATGTCAATATTATTATAAATATTGTCAATACCGATCCCTTATCGGAATAATGAAAGGTTTCGTGTTTCGTCACGATCCGGGATCGCGGCGAAGCCGTACCGCAACTATTCATTATTCACCATTCACTCTTCGCTGTTCATTATTTCTGTGTTAGTGAAGAATGAATAATGAATAGTGAATAGTGAATAGTTGTGGTTGCGCTGCGCACTTGATCTTACGGTGAGTTATCCGGGCGATCATAATTATCGATACCGATATTGTGAATGTCCGTTACTTCTCTCCGCCGGTCTTCGGGAATGCCTTATGTCCTCAATGATTATCACAGCCCTGACTGCCCCGCCGATAAACAACAGCGATGACGAAGCCAGAACTGTTATATACACATCGGGCACAAAGGCTTTTGCCACCCACAGGGGAGTCTGAAAGAAAACCGGTACGATCAGCAGTATAAGCGCCGGCAGCGCGATATTTTGGATCAATGCGCTTATTACGGCCGATATGCAATGCTTCCGTCCGACGCGCTTTTTGTATGCGGGGATAAAGAAAAACGGAATGATCGCCGCCGCGAAAACGGCAAGCATAATAAGATCTATCCTTATATGCTCAAGTATATATGCGTCGGGAGATATCATCTCCGGCTCTTCGCCGAGAAGCATAAGTATGATCCCCCAGCCGAGACTGTCCATCATCTCGTTGGCGACGAAATAATCGTTTACGTTTGCGGTAACAGCTACGGCAAGCTGCTTTCCGGGAATTATGAACACGCAGGAGGTTCCCGTCTCGACCAATCCGCTGTGCCGCAGGACCGGCTCGGGAAGCGGCTCACTGACGGCTGCCCAGCCGTATCCGTACCGATAGGGAACATCGCCGTCAACAAAAACGGTATCCCCGTAAAACATAGTATCTATGCTTTGTCGGGAAATGATACCCTCGCCGCCCCGCAGGTACATTTGCAGATATCGCGCGAGGTCATTCGCCGAGGAGGATATATATCCCGCGGGAACGGTGATCCACGCGTTGTCCGATACGGGATATTTCGGGCTGCTTTTTACGGAAAATCCCCAATAGTCGGTGTTTCCGTCTATCAGGCCGTTTTCGGCGCTCTTTTGGTAAGAGGCCGCGGTATTTGCAAGCCCCAAAGGCTCAATAACATTTGCTGTCACATATTCATCAAAGGCCGAACCGGTGACCCGCTCGATGATCTTCCCGAGCAGTGAATAGTTCACATTCGCGTAATGATGCACTCCCTGTTCGTTGATGATATGGCAGTTTTCAAGCGTCTGATGCTCGCCGAGACCGCTTGTGTGATTGAGCAGCTGACGGACAGTTATACGGTCGCCGTCCGTCGTGTCGGGAAGATAAGCGGAGATATTGTCGTTAAGATCTATCAGACCCTGCTCGGCAAGCCGCATGACGCAGACCGCTGTAAATGATTTGCTGACCGAGCCGAGAACAAACGGGGTGTCGCAGCTTTCGCAGTCTCCGTAAGCGTTTGCAAAAACTATCTTGTCACTGTCTGCGATCGCTGCCGTCAGCGCGGGAATGTGAGCGTTTTCGGCGCAGGAACGCAGATAACCGTCTATCCTTTCATATATATCGCCGCCGGTATTATCCGCATAAGCTTTGCACGCGAAGGAGCTCATACAAACCGTTACGGCCGATAAAACAGAGACACATAGCATTACGATCCTTTTCACTCTCATGCCCCCTTTGTCTGTGATATGAACATTATATCACGAAAAAGCGGCATTTGCAAGCATTTTTACGGACAACAGACGAACAGCTTATAAAAAATCCTGTGCTCATCTGACTGTGGATAAGCAAAAGCGCGGGCTTGTCGTTTTCAGCTTCACCGTAGTTGATGATGCTGCCGTTTGGCGGAGTTACCTGCTTTTCCTGTGCGTTCACGGTTTTCGGTGCAATAATACCTCCGCTTTGATCTATAGTATTGTTGTAACGTAAAGCTGCGTAAATTTCCGCCGGTCACAAATTGCAAATTTACGGGATCTTTGTTATGCTTGGCTGCGTAAGTGAACCGAACAGGTCATATCAATTCAACGTGGCGCATATCATTCACGGCTATCCTCATACCGTCGGTAAAGACGAGCGCATTCTCATAGCCGTCATATATCCGCACGGCTCCTGTTTTTTCGGCATATCTGCCGCCGGATTTTCTGTCGTCGGGAATAAAGTATGTCACCTTTATGACGGGCTGCTCGCCGATAATGCTCAATACGCGGTTCAGAGCGGCGTTCAGCTCGTTTATCTCGTCCTCGGTCAGCTCGTCACGGCTGTCGGTCAGCCTCGCGGTCTCTGCTACTTCATCGTCATAGCCCACCAGCGCGGCAAACGGCGAGAACTGCGCCGCGCGGTCATGCGCGGACATCGGCGGGTATTCGTCATATCTCGGGCGCGAAAGGTGCTTTATATCATCATAATTGTCCCGCATCTTATCCCTCGCTTTCTACGCCTTATGGCCTCCTATCTGACGATTGCGGTCTTTGGCGGTCGCACCCTCGGTGTAATTTGTTGCTTTCAGCACGGCGTTCTTGCCGAATCTGTGCTTTATTTTCAGCATTGCCTCCTGCACGGCGCGCTCCTTCGGGTCGTCCCTTAACTCGCTTACGGGCTCCTCGGCATCGAACAGGCTTATCTGTCCGGGTTTTTCTTTTTTTGCGGGTACAGCGTCCTCGCGGATAACGCCGCAGGCGGTAATGTTCAGACGCCGCGCGTACAGCGTCCTGTCAAAGATGCTGTCAAACAACTCCATTGACGCATCGCAGAGCTTTCGTGCCGAAGCCGTGTAATGTTCGAGGTTGATCGTGCCGTGCGCGTGCTTCGGGACTGTACGCCCGTATCTGTCCGACACGACCGCGCCCTTGTAATGCCCGTCCGCAAGGCTCTCGCGGTCGTAGCCTACCGTGATGACGAGCTGATCTGTAACAAGTCCCTTATCGACAAGATCAAGCGACAGCATATCCGCCATTTCCCACATTATGAGCCGGGTGCGCTCATATTTGCAGGGCTCCTGCAGCACCTGCCCGGACGAAATGCTGTTGTTCTGCGGCTTGTATGCTTTGACATCGGCGATAGTCGTCGGCTCGATACCCCACGCGTGGTCTATAACGAGCTCCGCGTTCTTGCCGAACTCATCATACAGCTCATCAGCCCCCGACCGGTCGAGCGAGCGCCGCGCAATATCCCCCATTGTGAAAATGCCGTGCTTTTCGAGCCTCTCGGCGATACCGCCGCCGACTCTCCAGAAGTCCGTTATCGGCGTATGCGCCCACAGCTTTTCCTTAAAAAGCCGCTCGTCAAGATACGCGATACGAACACCGTCCTTATCGGCGGGGATATGCTTTGCGACGATATCCATAGCGACCTTGCAGAGAAACATATTCGTGCCGATACCCGCGGTAGCCGTGATACCGGTCGTCGCGAGAACGTCCTGTATCAGCATACGGGTGAAGCCGTGCGCATCGGTCTTATACGTCGTAAGATAGCCCGTAGCGTCGATGAACACCTCATCTATCGAGTACGCGAAAATGTCCTCGGGAGCGACATATTTCAGATAAATGCCGTATATCTGCGCGCTGACCTTCATATAATGCTTCATCTGCGGTGCCGCGACGATATAATCGACCGCAAGCGACGGGTGGGCGGCAAGCTCGGGATACACACAGCTCTTTCCGGTAAGCTTCCTGTTCGGCGCCCTGCGCGTTCTTTCGTCGTTGACCTCCTTGACACGCTGTACGACCTCAAACAGCCTCGCCCGCCCCGATATACCGTAGCTTTTGAGCGACGGAGAAACGGCAAGGCAGATAGTCTTTTCGGTGCGGCTCAGGTCGGCTACCACAAGATTTGTGTTCAGCGGGTCGAGCTTTCGCTCCACGCACTCGACCGAAGCGTAGAACGATTTGAGGTCTATCGCCACATATATCTTGTTCAATTTCTCACCTCGCATATCCGGTTTCAGCCTTTATCCATAAATCGTATGCTCTGCTTATCGGTATCTACGATGGCTTCTTTTCCGAACGGAACAATACAGCGCGGCATAGCATGACCCACATTCAGATCGCATACCACCGGCAATTTCGGATCATCGATCACTTTAACGAGCAGTTCCTTGTAATCCTCCGCGTATGCTTCGTCCATAGGCTTTCCGGTCAGAACTCCCGAGACCGCCTCGAACACCCCCGCCGTTTTAAGATATTCGAGCGCCTTTTTGTATTTTTGCGGCGAGGGCTTTTCTTCGCTGGTCTCGATAAGCAGAATGCGGCCTTTCCAGTCCTCTTTATCGGGGAACAACCGATATTTCCCGCAGATCCCGGGCATATCCGCGTAACGCCCGCCGTCAAACATATCAAACATAGTACAGATGCAGCCGCCGAGTATCTTTCCCGAAAAGACGGGAGCCCCCTGCAAAAGCTCAAATCCCTTGTTTGAATGAGCTGTCAAAGGCTTTCCCGCCTGTTCCGGAGAAAAATCCTCTCTTTCCTCGTACCAGACATCGGAAGGCGTTATTTCCCCGATCGTTCCCGTTCGTATCAGTTCTTCAAAATACCCGCGGGTATATGGCAGCATCTCGCTGCTCAATTCACATATATCCGGAAGAAAAGCCTGCCCATAGAATGTGGGGAGCCCGACCTTATGCAGCATAAAATGGTTTATCGTTGTATCGGAAAAGCCGAGAAAGACCTTATCCGTTACAGCATTTGCCAGCTCATCGTTATCGAACAGATACGGAAGCAGTCGGTAGGTATCGTCTCCGCCGATCGTTGTCAGTATCATATCCGTTTCCGGGTCGCTAAGCGCCCGCAAAAGATCCTCCGCTCTCTTTTCGGGGTGAGCCTTTATGTATTCCGAGCCTTTGAGTGCATTCGGCATAAACCTGACGTTCAGGCCGTATTCCTCAAGCCTTTGCAGACCTGTTTCCAGCTGAGACCGTACAGACGGTTCGCCCGCGATCCCGCTTGAAAGACTTACAATAGCAATGTTCTTTATCATTTTACCTCCGTCGGATCCCTGCTTGCGGCAGTGGAAAATGCGGCTTTCCCGCCGCCTTGGTATTTTTGTTCTTTCGCCCCGCCGGAGACGGGTAGAAATAACGGACATTTGCAGCATCGGTTTTAACAATATTTGGTTGCTGAAGTAATAATATCATCGCAATTTCATTATAGCCCTTTTAGGAATATTTGTCAATGATATTTCCCGAAATAAGAATTATTATCTTAAGGGCTCCTCTAAAAACCTATTGTCGTTCAGGCGTGCCGACATAAAGTCGGCAGATTGTACAAATTTTTCGCAGGCATACTGTCGTATGTCAAGGAAAATTTGTGCAATATGACGGCTTTAGGGCGGTGCGAATGG
>JAFTAG010000168.1 GCA_017458655.1 Ruminiclostridium sp.
CCGATAGCAGCCTGCACCGTTGCTTTCGGAAGATACGCGATAACACAGAACAGACGCTCTTTTGCATTAAGCTGCGTCCCGATAAGACAGACAAGAACTCCGCCTGCGCGGAAGACAAGCGCAATGAAGATCATTCCTACTGCCGCAAGTCCCGCGGAAAGTGTGTAGCGGATATCCACTGCCGCGCCCACAAGTACGAACAGGACAACCTCCGCTGCTATCCACAGCTTACCGAATTTCTCCGAAAGTCTGCCCGATACCGAACTGTCGGACTTTATTTTTATGACGCAAGCCATTGCTGTGACCGCGAGAAGTCCAGATACAGCAACATAGTTTTTGAGCATCGTTTCCACCGATATCAGCAGAAACGCAGCCGCAAGTATCACGATAACTTTCGTGGAATTTCTTATCTTGTGTGCTTTTTTGTATGCAGTCTCGAAAAGCAGGAACAGCACAATTCCTGCGGCTGCACCGAGCAATACTCCGAGAATTATGGACACGGGAATGTTCACAAAATCCAGCGCGTTCACAGAGCCACCCTGCGCCATTGTCACGAATGTCGAAAACAACACGATAACGAAAATGTCATCGCAGGAGGCACCTGCAAGTATCATCTGCGGTATGCTTTTTCCGGTGCCGTATCTTTCCTCGATCAGCTTCACCATTCGCGGCACAACTACTGCCGGAGAAACAGCGGCAAGGACTGCGCCCATTACGGCAGCTTCCGTCAGCGAAAGCCCAAATATCAGCGGTGCAAAGCACACATACCCGACTATCTCGAAACACGCGGGGAGAAATGACATCAGCACGGCGGGTCTGCCGACTTTTTTTAGGTCTGACAGATTCAGCGAAAGCCCCGCTTTTATCAGAATAATGATGAGGGCGATCTGCCGCAGCTCCGAGGATATGCCGAGTATGGTCGGGTCGAGCAGATCAAGCACATACGGTCCCACGACGATTCCGGTGGCAAGCATACCGATTATCCGCGGCAGCCTGATTGCGTTGAATATTGCGGCTGCCGACAGTCCGACAAGAAAAATGACTGCAAGTGAAAGTAACATAAAAATCCTCCTGAAAATCAGAAAAGCCGATAGTATCTGCGTAAAAATGCAGATGCCATCAGCTTAAAAAGCGGTTCCGGAAATTTGAAGGTTTCTTTTATGCGCGCATCGTGCGCGCTTTCGGAAACCTTCTTTACGGCGTACTGCCGTACCGAGGGAGAGCGTCATTCCCTTTATTTTTTATCAATATACCACAAAATCATTGAATTGTCAAGAGCTTTATGAAAAGTGACACGTCGGATCAGCAGCTGGGTTCTTACCGAAACCGGCTTCGACAAATGTGAGACCCACATAAACTGAATAAAAAGTCAAACTGCCGTGTGCCCATCCCTCATATGTAAATGGCAGGCTTTTATTATGATCAGGAATCTTATTGCCTGATTGTTAGCGTCTCCGCGTCAAAGTACACGTTCTGCATACCCTTGCCCTTCGCATACTCCACCGAATCGTGCTCCTCGTCTCCGGCGGTCACAGCGATCACGAAATCGCAGTTTTCGATTATATTCTGGTCATAACGCTGTGCGATAATCTGCCGGAGTAAAAACTGTGATGGGTAATAAGTGCAGGCTTTTTAATTTTTTACGGATATGGCATTTCTACAGGGAAACTCATTTAATCCGCTATCCCTAACACAACCATATTCCAGCTATGCTTTTTCAGTATTATCTTTGCCGCGACCCCGTGTACCATGTCGCCGTCGGCATCTTCCGGCTTTATATTACCCGGCTCGGAAACGGAGTTCACAGCTTTCATATCATCGGAATACAGCACGATATGCTTATTCAGTGACAAATTATGCGTTCCGAAGGTCAGAAGGTCAAGAGATATATCCTCGTCAAGTGAACGGTTAACGGCAAACAGAACGATCTGTGATTTTTCCTTGCTGTAGATGACGGACGATTCTATCAAAGAAACATCGCCGTTCTTTTCGGTTTTGTAGGTGTCGCAGGATACGAGCTGCTTCAGAACAGTTCCGCGCCCGTACTCTGAAGCGTATTCAAAGGGATAAAAGATAGTCTGCTTCCATATACCGCCGCCTGTCTCGGTCATTATCGGCGCGATCACATTCACAAGCTGTGCGAGACAAGCTATCTTTACCCTGTCGCAGTTGTTTTGCAGTGTCATCATCAGGCAGCCTACCACAAGTGCGTCCTCGAAATTGTAAATATCCTCAAGGAGCGGCGGTGCTATCTGCCATTTCTCGATCTTCTTATCCTGCTCGCCGCTGTGGAACCATACATTCCATTCGTCGAAAGCGAGGTAGATATTCTTGAAGGAGTGACGGCGCTGCTTCTCCATATCACAGATGCCGCTCACCAGCTTTATGAACCTGTCCATTTCTGTCGAGCAGGCAAGGTATTCTGCTGTGTTGTTGTCGGGATTGCCGTAGTAGTTGTGAAGTGAAAGATAGTCTATCTCATCGTAGCACTCTGCAAGTACTTCACGCTCCCATTCGCCGTATGTGGGGCTGTTCAGATTAGACGACCCGCAAGCCACCAGCTCTATTGTCGGGTCAGTCCACTTCATCACCTTTGCGGTCTCTTTGGCAAGTCTCGCGTATTCGTGCGCGGTCTTTGCACCTATCTGCCACGCACCATCCATTTCGTTCCCGAGACACCACAGCTTAATGCCGAAGGGTTCATCAGATCCGTTCTCACGGCGTTTGTCGGCATAATATGTATGTGTACCGCTGTTGCAGTATTCGACGCAGTTCCGGGCTTCATCGGCACCTCTTGTTCCGAGGTTGACAGACATCATGATCTCGCAGCCCGCAAGCTCCGACCATTTCACAAACTCGTCAAGCCCGAACTGATTGGTCTCCACCGATTGCCACGCAAGCTCCATTCGCGCCGGACGCTTCGACTTGTCGCCGGTGCCGTCCTCCCAGTTATATCCGGAAACAAAGTTGCCGCCGGGATAGCGCACCACAGGCACATTCAGCTCCCTGACCGCATCAAGCACATCAGTGCGGAACCCGTTTTCGTCGGCAGCAGGGTGCTCCGGCTCGTAGATCCCGCCATAGACAGCTCTGCCGAGATGCTCGATAAAAGAGCCGTAGAGCCTTTTATCGACCTCGCCGATTACGGAATTTATA
>JAFTAG010000169.1 GCA_017458655.1 Ruminiclostridium sp.
AGCACGCCGTCAATGGGCGCGAGTCTGTCCGACACGAAAAGCGCGACCTCACGCAGATTTGTGCCGCGTATCGTTACGGAAAGGTCGAACGAGCCGCTCATAAGATAAACGCTGTCAACCTCCTTATACTGCGCGAGCATGGTAGCTATCTCGTTGTAGCCGTGTTCTGCCTGCGGTGTCACCTTTATCTCGATGAACGCCGTAACGCAGTTCCTGTCGGCCTCCTCCTCGTTGATAACGGCGGAGTAGCCTATCACCAGACCCTGGTTTTCGAGCTCGGTGATCGCCTTTTCGATCTCAGCGGGAGTTTTCCCGAGCATAACCGCAAGCTCCTCAGTTGTGAGGCGTGCGTTTTTTCTGAGCAGTTCCACAAGTTTGTTCATTGTACGTTGTCCTTTCTTTGAGTAATTATATTCCAGTCTTCTTTTGTGAGGATCCTGATATCGTCATCTTCCACGGTATTCATAAGGGTCGTGTATTGTCTGTACGCGTAATGTGTGAACCCGCATTTTTCCTGCACCCGGCGGGACTGTTCATTCCACAGGAAATGCCCGCCTATGAGAATGTCAAGGCGTACTTCTTCAAAGAGAAAGCGTATCACTTCTCTGACGGCTTCCGGCATAAGACCCCGGCCCCAGTAGGCCTTGCTCAGCACATAGCCTATCTCGCGGCAGCTTTTGCCGTCGAATTCCGGGAACATCTCTTCATTGTATCGTTCTATCCCGACGGAGCCTATCGCCTTGCCTTGCAGCTCAACGGCGAAGGTCTTTTTCTCTTTGATGAACATTTCGAGTATCTTGCGGGATTCTTCCAAGCTTTCGTGCGGCTTCCAGCCCGCCATCTGACCCACTCCATCGACAGAAGCATAGGCGTTGAAGTCATTGAGGTCGGTGAGCTTCCACGGGCGCAGCAGCAGACGCTCTGTCTTCAATGTGACATCGGATATATCTATTGGGGGATTCATAGCATTATTCTCCGTTGGTGAGGTATTACCGACGCAGTCAGGATATGTTGGCCGCTGTGCCTATAGAGACACAGTTGTCGAGTATGGCTCTGAGGTCTGTGCCTTCGGAAGCTTCCCAGCGCCGCAAGCCCTCTACCATATATGTTGTTCTGTTGTCTGAAACGCGTGTCTCGGTATATCTGTCGAGGTAGAATACTTCCGCAGATACCTTTCTGTCGCGAAGTATGCCTTTGTACTCCGAGAGCGGGCAGCCCGGAAAATTGACGTTCCATATCCTGTTTGCGCCGGGCGGTATGTCTATCAGCTGCGTGATGATGTCATCGAGGCAACTGTCGGTCACTTCGTGTATGTCGGAAGCGTCCTCCGAGAACGCTATCGTATGTATTTTCTGAAAAGCTGCTTCGAACGCAGCACCGGCTGTTGCCGAATACTGTATGTCGGATGCTAAGTTGTAGCCGTGGTTTATCCCCGAGAACACCGTGTCGGGCTTTCCGGGAACGATGTTGAGCACGCCTATCCTCACGCAGTCGGCGGGTGTGCCGCTGCAGGCGAACGCCTGTACATCCTCAACGGGGAAGTCAACTTTCCATGCGTCAAAGCTGTGACGGAAGGATACGCTGTGCGAAAGTGCGCTGCGCTCGCTGTCCGGTGCAACTACCCACACCTTTCCGAAGCGCTGAGCAGCCTTAACGAGACGAACAAGGCCTTCCGAGAATATCCCATCGTCGTTTGTTATCAGTATTTTCCGCATTTATTCCTCCCGCGCGATATTATATTCCTATGAATAAAGGCTTTCGTTTTCTGAATACCGCTATTTCGGTAAATCCGGCTTCCCGTGCGGCTGCGATACCCTCCGCTATGCCTTTTCCGAGGTCGTCCGTGCAGTGCGCGTCAGAGCCGATAGTCAGTATCTTCCCGCCGAGCTCGCGATAGCGTTTCACGATATCGGCGTCCGGGAACATTCTTCCGTATTTTTGCCGGAGACCGGAGGTGTTTATCTCAATGCCCTTGCCGTTTTTTATCAGGGCTTGCAGTATTCTGTCGATAATGCCGCCGAACCGCGTCAGGTCAGCTTCTATCCCGCAGTCGCCGGTGATATACCGCAGCGGGTAGGTGATATGCCCCATAACGTCAAATCTGCCCCATTCCGCAGTTTCCAGCAGCTCCTCAAAATACAGCCGCAGCAGCTCCGGCACATCGGCTTCCTTATAATCGAGGAAGTAAAAATCCTCGTGTCCGCGGATATTGTGCGTTGAGCCTATCACGAAGTCGTAGTCGTTCTCGCTTAAAAGCTTCTCCGTGAGCTCCTTATCTTGTACCGCCTGCCCCAGCTCGACCCCGTACAGCAGCGTGAAATCGCCGGCGTATTTTTGCTGCAAAGCCGGTAACTGTTCTTTTGCGCCGTTCACCGTGGCTTCAAGGTCGAAGTCCGGGTCTGGGAAATCCCCGAGGTCGATGTGGTCGGTGAGCGCATAATACTTTATACCGAGCTTTATCGCCCGATCTACCATATCCTCGGCGGAGCTTTTCCCGTCAAATGACAGCGTGCAGTGCGTGTGCAGGTCAAATGGAATAATCATCGAAATTGTCCTTCCTGTACCTTATTCTAACATTATACTATATTTTTTCAAATTTGTCTATAAAAATATTTACTTTTTTAGAAAATTGTAGTATAATATTATGGTAATTGAAAATTTTACGGCAATTCCGTTCACGCTTCGACAATATCGTGAACGATAAAAGAAAGGAAACAAAGATATGAGAGCAGTAGTAGCGGTAATAGGAAAGGACACAGTCGGTATTCTCGCAAAGATATGCGCGATATGCGCAGAGGGCAACGCCAACGTTATGGACGTTACGCAGACGATAATGCAGGATCTGTTCGCGATGACTATGCTTATTGACATTTCAAAGCTTAGCGAGGATTACAATACCTTTGCTGATAAGCTCACAAAGGCGGGCGAGGAGATGAAGCTGCAGATACACGTTATGCACGAGGACATCTTCAACGCTATGCACCGTGTATGATTACAGTTAACAGGTCACAGTTAACGGTTAACAGTTAACAGTTAACAGGTTTGGTGTCGCCTACGGCGACGGATCTGAAAGTGGCGAGACTGCAAACGGTTTCTCTATTTATTGATCTGTACCTATGCAGAGCTTTTTATCTGCGTTTCATAAATATCGGGATAAGTCGCCGAGGGCGACACAATAACTGTTAACTGTAAACTAACAAAACTTTATTCAGAGAGGACACTGCAACAATGGTATTGAATACAAACGACATACTTGAAACTATCAAGATGATACAGGAGGAGAACCTCGATATCCGCACCATCACTATGGGTATCAGCCTTCTCGACTGTATCGACAGCGATATAGACAAAGCCTGCGGGAAGGTGTATGACAAGATGATGCGCCTTGCCTGTGACCACGTTAAGACCGGCGAGGACATCGAGAAGCGCTACGGCATACCGATAATCAACAAGCGCCTGTCGGTAACTCCCATAGCGATGCTTGCGGCGGCTGCAAAGGGCAGTCCCGTAAAATTCGCGCAGACGCTCCAGAAGGTAGCCGATGAGACGGGTGTGAACTATGTCGGCGGGTATTCCGCGCTTGTCCACAAGGGCTGCTCGGCAGGGGACAGGGAGCTTATAGAGAGTATTCCCGAGGCGCTTTCGGTAACGACAAAGGTCTGCTCGTCGGTAAATGTCGGCTCTACCCGCGCCGGTATCAATATGAACGCGGTAGCGCTCATGGGTAAGATAATAAAGCAGGCGAGCGAGGCGACTGCGAACGACCACTGCTTCGGCGCCGCAAAGATAGTCGTATTCTGCAACGCCGTTGAGGACAATCCCTTTATGGCGGGAGCCTTCCACGGCGTAGGCGAGCCGGACTGTGTTATCAATGTCGGTGTAAGCGGCCCCGGCGTCGTGAGAGCCGCACTTGCGAAAATGCCCGACGCGTCGATAGATGAGGTCGCGGACACGATAAAGAAGACCGCGTTCAAGGTAACAAGAATGGGTCAGCTCGTCGGCACCGAGGCAAGCAAGATCCTCGGCGTTCCGTTCGGTATCGTAGATCTGTCGCTTGCTCCGACCCCCGCGGTCGGCGACTCTGTAGCGCACATACTTGAAGAGATAGGCCTCGAAAGCTGCGGCGCATACGGCACCACTGCGGCTCTCGCACTGCTCAACGACGCGGTAAAGAAAGGCGGCGTAATGGCGTCCTCCCGTGTAGGCGGCCTCTCCGGTGCGTTTATCCCCGTCTCCGAGGATGCCGGAATGATAGAGGCGGTGGAGCGCGGTTCGCTGCGCCTCGAAAAGCTCGAAGCAATGACCGCGGTGTGCTCCGTCGGTCTCGATATGATAGTTATTCCCGGAGATACCCCCGATGAGATAATCTCCGCGATAATAGCCGATGAAGCGGCAATTGGTATGGTGAACAGCAAAACGACCGCCGTGCGCGTTATCCCCGCTATCGGAATGAAGGAGGGCGAAACGCTCGAATTCGGCGGCCTCTTCGGAAGCGGCCCCGTTATGCCGGTGAACAAGTTCTCTCCCGCTAAATTCATCTCCCGCGGCGGGCATATCCCGGCACCGCTGCAAAGCCTTAAGAACTGAGAGAGTTCTGGCACAGACTGCGGGCCCCGAGTGCTTGCCTTTGAGCGCCGCATCGTGCGGCGTTTGGGCAGGCACTTCAATGCATCCTGCATTGACCCGCACCCGCTCGGGGGCTTACGCCGCCCCCGAGACTCCGGCGGCAGCGTACCGCTGCACCAAATATTTTGTTTTAGTTTTTATGAAAGCTCGCTGCTCCTTTGCGGGCTTTTGTTTTTGGAGAGGTTTAGATGATAGAGAGCAGGATATCAAGAAATGGGGAGTGTGGGGTGAACCTTCACTTTGAATAAAAATATCGTTTTTGCGTATAATATCAGCGAAAGGAATGATATTATGCTTGTAAATAATGATATCGATGTTCTGAATACGATCTATAAGAACAGCCGTATGGCGTATGACAGCACGTCTCAGGTGATAGAGCGCTGTGCGGATACCGACCTTCGTCAGTATCTCCGCCGCCAGCAGGCGCATTACGCCAAAAACTGCAGGGAAGTGCGTGAAGCTCTGCGTGAGGACGGCTTGCGGCCGCATAAAGTCCCCACAATGCCGTCGGTAATGGCGGGCGTGGGAATTGCGATGAAGACTATGCGCGACCATAGCAGGGAAACTATCGCCGAGCTGATGTACAACGGCACAAATATGGGGATCGTGGATATTGCGCGCTCCGTCAACCGCGCTCACAACGCCTCCGATAAGACCGTTCGTATGGCGGAGACGCTTCTCGGCGAGGAGGAAGAATTCGCCGACGGCTTGCGGAAATTTCTGTGAAAATAAAGACCACCGACTGTTCAAAAGAACCTGTCGGTGGTTTATTACTTCTATTGTACATTCGGTTGTGCGGCTTCAAGCGCAAGCTTCTGCGCTATATTCTCTCTGACCCGCTCGGGGACATATACGCAAAGCATTCCCGAACGCTCGTCACGCTGCGCACGGTAGGTGTAGCTGCCCGCCGGGGTGGTGATATTTTCGCTGTAGCTGGCCGCTTTGTCCATTCTGTACAGCACGAGCGGCTCGTTGTCGGTATTTACGGGGTCGATCGTGCCGCTGCCCTCGATTATGACATTTCCGCCGGTGATGATCGGCTTGTTTTGTGAATTTCCTATCCACGAGGGTTCCGCGGATTTTATCCCGACCGTGACAGTCCCGCCGGAAATATGCACAAGCCCTCCCGCGTCGGACGAGCCTATGCCGCAGACTCTCGTTCCCTCGGAATGTCCGTGAACACGGCCGCCCTCGCAGATAACGCTTACGGTACCGCCTACGGAGCCTATCGCGGAGCCGATGTCGCCGTGTATTACAGAGGAGGTATCTCCGCTCTTGATGACAATGTGACCGCTGCCGCCGTTGAGAACGCCAATGCCGGTAACACGCTCTCCGTCGGTGAGCAGATCGAGACTGCCGGAGGAGGTTATCTCGACCGAGCCATACATAGTGCCGACAGAGACAGCCTCATTGGCTATGCACTGGGAAATGACCGTTCCGCGCTCGATAACGATATCGGTATCACCCGAGGCGCTTCCTATGCCGACCGCGTAGATACCGCGTCCCATAACGTTGACCTTGCCGCCGAGTATTTTTATCTGCGCGCCGGAGGCCTTCTCGCCGCCGCCTATGCAGACTACCTTGTCGCCGGAGGAATCCACGGTAACGGAGCCGGTCGTGTTTATTGTGATGCTGCCGTAAGGCTTCTCATAGCTCGAGCCTATGCCGCAGCCGTCGTTGCGGTTATTTTTGACCGAAAGCGAGCCTTCGCCGGTAATGGTGAGCCTTGCGGTAGGCGGAACGTGTATGCCCTCTTTGTTGAAGGTATTGTCGCCGATAAGCTCTATCTCGGTATCGGAATTCTCTCCGAGCTGGACGGTGGTCTCAACTGCGCCCTTTATGTTGACATTTTCAAATATAAGCTTTATCGAAGCATCGTCCGCCGCCTTGATTATCATATCGACGATATGGTTCTTGGTGCCGACAAAGTGCACGGTACCCTCGGAAACGAACACGCCGGCGTATTTCTGGAGAGAAAGGTTGAAAAGGTTGACTATTTCGCCGTCCGAGGGGGAGTAGATACGCTTTTCGTTGTTGTATTTGGACAGGCGGACATTTTCCTCAATGATATACTCGCTTATCTCGCTGTCTATCTCGGACACGACAGTGTTCGACGGGCGGGCGGTGTAGAAGCCCTGTATCAGGTCAACTCCGAGCTCTATCACCTTACTGAGCTCTTCCTTGGTCTCGACGCCCTCCGCGAGTATCTTGATGTTGTACTTCTTACCGAACTTGATAAGATTGGAGACAAGCAGCTGCTTCTTTGAGTCGGTATCGATAGATGTTATGAGCGACATATCTATCTTTATGAAGTTCGGATTGTTGTTGAGCACCTTCATATCGTTGGAATATCCGCTGCCGTAGTCATCCACCGCGATATTGCAGTTGAGGATATTGCGGAGATTGTCGAACGCGGCGATGGAATCGTCGTCATCGTCGTCGTTTTCGAGTATCTCAACAACGATATTGTCGGATATATCGGCATACATATCCTTTAGCTTCGCAAGCTCGGAATCCGGCAGTATAACGCTCGGTATGCTGTTGATGAATATTTTCTTGCTGCCGAATTTTTCGATGTTGTCCTTATAGTATTTAAGCGCGTTGAAGAATGTTGAACGCTCGACATTATACAGCATATTGCTGATCTCGGCGTATTTCAGCACCTCGAGAGGCTTGAGCCCTATCTCGTCCGAAGTGCGCATAAGCACTTCATAAGCGAAGATCTCGCCGTTGGTGGCATTTACGATAGGCTGGAAGTTATACTTGAACTCGTTGCGGTCAACGAGCTTCCTGAACTTATCGAGCTTGTCGAGCTCGATGTCCTTTTCTCTGTAGATCTCCCGAACGCCCATACTGTAGAACTGACGGTAGTTTTTAATTTCGAAGAACATTACCGAGGCGGTACAGGCGATGGCTGCACCACGCAGACCGAGGTCTATGAGACTCATCGTATGCTCCGCGATATAGCAGTAGATAATGGAGCCCGACAAAAGAAGTATGGCGAGCGCAAGAAGAACGACTCTTACGCCGAAGAAGACCTGTGATCTGTTGGAATCGTTTTTGTTCATCATTTCTTACTTCCGTTCCCGGCACAGCCGATGATGTTCTTAACTACCATTATATAATATAAAGCCAAAAATGTCAAGAGAAACCGCAATTTATCCATGCAAAATATACAACAAAATTTCCGTAAAACCTTCCGGAATATATCATCTTCACAAAAAACGTGTTCTCTGCGGTTACAGAAGAAAAGATATCTCGCGCAAAAAACGAGCCGCACGGATAATACCGCACGGCTCGCTGTCCCGGGAGGGACATCATGACATCATTATGAATCAGAACAGCTGATTGTAGAGAACTCCGCTGAGTGCCGAAGCGTTTGTGCTTGCGACAGTGCCGGAGCTTGTGTAGGTCTTGGTCGCTTCTTTGTAAGCGGCGGTCTGGGAGTAAGCCGAAACAGCGTTTGCCTGTGTGGACATAAAGCTTGCGTAGGATTCCTTTTTCCCGAATACCTTGTCAAGATCGTCCTCGGACGCGCTGTTGAAGGTGTCCTTGTCGATGGAGAGCTTGCCGTCGCTGCCGACGGAGATGCCGACGTTCTGGAGTTTTCCGGAATAAGCGTTGGTCATATTCGCGATGAACTGCGACTTGTTGGAAACGGTCTTGTTTCCGGAAGCTCTTGTGGAGGAGTAAAGATCGTTGTAGCTCTTGACAAACTTTTCAGCTGCCTCGAAAGCCTTGTCACGATCTATCTCGCCGGTCGTTTCATCGGCCTTGAACGCGGTCTCAAGATTTGTAACGGAGCTGTTGAGGTCGTCCGCGTAGGTCTTGAGCTTGTCGTTCTTGGAAGCGGAATAAGCGGTCGTGGAAGAAGAGGTCGTCTTCTTTTCGTACTTGCTTGCGGCTTCCTTTGCCGTTGTTTCGGTCTGTGCCTTCTGCTGAGCAAAATACTGCTTGTAGAGAGGCTTTGCTACTTTGAAATCGCTCCACTGGTTAAGAACACCGCTCATGGAAGAGTAAAATAAACTCATATCGCTCATAGAATCACTTCCCTTCGATTATTGGGGATACGTTCGCCTTGCCGTGAGCGGCAGACGCGTTTTTCACGCGGCTCAGAGTCCGGCGGCGCATACCCGGTTTGAGCGTTGTACCGCTTGCCCGCGGTACAGGGGAAAGCTTATGATGTCATGATTTTGTCGGTCGGACAGAGATCGGGGAATTACTGTGCGGCGGCCGCTATTTCGTCGGTCATACCGTTCAGCTCTTTCTCCCACTCATCGAAGCCGCTCATTACGCGGTCGTAGGTGTCGTTGCAGACGCCGGGGAGCTCACCGCCCCAGATCTTCTTGCATTCGCCGAAGCCTTTCTGGAACGCGTTCTTCACCGTTTCGAAAGCCTTGGGGTCGTTGCCCGCGAGGCTCTTCGCGAAGTCGAGGATACGATTCGCAGTCTTTTCCGCACCCCAGAAATCCTCGGAGCCGTCGCTCTCGATATAATCGAGGTCGTAGCTCTTCATAATAGATTCAAGTGAGAGGTTTTCGTCGTCCTTGCCGGTAGCCTTGCCTGCCTGCTTGTTGATGAGTCTCTGGACCATATCCTTCATAGCCTCATTTTTGATAGCAAGCTCGGATTTACCGGTATATTCCGTCTTGATGCCTTTTGTGTAGGTGTTGTTCTTGACGGACCGGCCGGAATGCTCAAAAGAATCTGTGCGCTTGGAAGAAGCCTGTTCCGCGGTCTTGGCGGTCTCATCCGATGCGGACTTGGACTTGTCATCGACCTTGGAGTTTGACCTTGCCGAATTCACGGGAGCATTTGAGTAGCTGTCATAAAGAGTATTTATCGCGCTCATAATGTTACCATTCCTTTCTTCCCGAGGCGCGGCGTGAAATTGTTTGTTTCATGCCGATTCCTCCTTGAATTTTGTCGGACTCGTCCGGACTGCGGTCTGCCATCCGCACGGAGCGGGTCAAGGCGTAATTCCCTTACACCTCATTTATTATATCGTCATTTTGCGGGAAAACTTTAGTGTTTTTTGAAAATTTTTACGGGTATGCCGTGAAATGCCGAAAAAAGGCTGTAAAATGCACTGCGTTCATATTTGGACGCAGAGAGAACTGTTACAAGATGACACAAAGCGCGAAAGGCTCCGCGAGCTTTACCTTGTCTGGATTTACAGCAGAGCGAGAGTATTGGCGGGGTCTTCAGCGGCCTTTACCTTTTCCGATGCTTTGATAATAATGCCGTTCTCGTCGATAAGGTAGGTCGTTCTCACTATGCCCATTGATACCTTCCCGTAAAGCTTTTTCTCCTGCCATACGCCGTATGCGTCTATCACCTTTCGTTCACTGTCAGAAAGCAGTATGAACGGGAGTCTGTATTTTTCGGCGAACTTCTTATGGGAAGCGGGGGAGTCCTTGCTGATACCGATAACAACGGCGCCCTTTTCCGTGAACTGCGGGTACAGTTCCGCAAAGCCGCAGGCCTGTTTGGTGCAGCCGGCTGTATTGTCCTTAGCGTAGAAGTACAGCACAACCTTTTTCCCCTTGAATTCCGAAAGCGAGTGCATTTCGCCGTTCATATCCGGCAGCGTGTAGTCCGGTGCGGCAGTTCCGACAGTAAGCATTATGTTTTCCTCCGTAAGATCGTTTAATATACAAAAAGTTTTATTTTTGACTCTCTCCCCACCAAAGGAGAGAGATACGCTTTGACTTTTCCGATAACCCGATCGTTCAGTTCTGTTTTGTGTAACAAATAATCGTTTACAAGAGATATTATGTGCATATCTGCCAAAAAAGCACAATGTTATCTGTTAAATACGCATAAAAACTGTATGGTTACACAAAAGGTTTCAATTTGCAAAATATTTTTCTTTTCCCGCTTGACAATTGATTTTTACTGTGCTATAATACGCAAGGAGACAGAAAAAGAAACAGTCTCCGCAAAAATATATATAATGTAGAACAGCAGAACAAAAGAATATCCGAAAGGAGAGACCCATTATGAAGACAACTATGATCTTCTCGGCGTCCGGTGACACTTATGTCAATGTAGCTTACAAGCCCGGTGAAGTGACCCGCAGAGACGTAAGGCTTCAGACCACGCTTTACTACGCGGATATGACGGGCTCGGACGAAACGGGATACACAGTGAGGTTCCACTTGCCTTATTTCAAAAAGTACAACAAGGACGGCTTTATCTCAAAGCAGAGCGCTCTCAACTATGAGCAGGACATCCTTGACGCTTATTTCGAGGATTTTGTCGCGGGGGAACCCGACGAGCTTTATGAGTCGGTAAGCGCTTAACGGCACAAAATTACGGTGCGGGATCGGAGTGATATGCTCCGACCCCGCTTATTTTTTATTCCGGTCTCATAAGTGTTTTCAGCGCGCCCCAATCCACATTGTCGGCAGCGGCGTTTATATCGGCGATACGCTGACGGTGCGCCTCGGGAAAGCTGTATGTGTTAAGCTCGTCAAGCACGTCGCAAAGAGCGTCGTAATCGAGATCCCTGACAGCCTCGCCGATAGCGGCATAGGCGTCCTCGAGCAGGTCTTCCGATATCTCGGGAAGGTCTTTCTTTTCTTCCGCTTCCTCGGCTGATTTTTCCGGGACATTGTATTTCAGCTTTACGGCACGGTACATTTCAAGCAGCTTTGCCGTATTTTCTCGTATTGCATCGATATCTCCGCTGTCGCCTGCGTGTTCCATACGCTCGGCGAGGTCTGCTATCCCGGTCTCGTTAACGAGCCTTGAAGTGCTCTTCAGCGCGTGTACCTTGATCGTGTAGTTTGCCCAATCCTCCTCGTTGTAGAGCTTTTCGATAAGGTCGGACATTTCGTCTATGCTGTTGAGGTAGATATCGAGTATCGCGCTGTCCGGTGCGCTTGCGGCCGCGGGAGCCTCCCCGGAGCTCTCTGTCTGCTTTTCTTCTTCTTCACTGACCTCCTCGGGTTCGCCGAGAATTACAAGATCCTTCGGCAGCAGCTCGATTATCAGCGCTTCGAGCTTGTGCGGGTCTATAGGCTTTGTGATGTATTCGCAGAAGCCGGCCGCTATATACTGTTCGCGCACACCGGAAACGGCATTGGCAGTGAGGCAGACAGCCGGGGTGTCGCAGTTCGCGTTGTTCTTGTCCGCTCTTATCTCGGCGAGCGTCTCGATACCGTCCTTGTTCGGCATTCTGTGGTCGAGGAAGATAAGGTCATATCTGCGCACTTTTGCAAGTCTGACGGCCATTTCGCCGCTTGAAGCGGTATCAATGCGGATATCCGTCTTTTTGAGCAGTTTTTTGAATACGAGCAGGTTCATTTCCACATCATCGACAACGAGCACCTTGGCGTAAGGAGCCTTGAAGGATTCACGGTATTTCTTTCTCGACGACAGCGAACGCTCGAGCGCGGATTCATAGTCGCCGATCTGCGTATCCTTGACTATTTCCTGACGCAGTGTGAACGAGAATACAGAGCCCTTGCCGTATTCGCTCTCAACTTCGAGGCGGCTGTCCATGAGTGCGAGAAGGCGCTGTGTGATAGTCATACCGAGACCTGTGCCTTCTATCGAGCGGTTACGGTTTTCCTCGATACGCTCGAACGCGATGTACAGCTTATCGATATCTTCTTTCTTTATACCGATGCCGGTGTCCGCAACGCTGAAGCGGATATCAACAAAGTTTCCGTCGCGCTCGCTCGATACGCTGAGCGTAACGGAGCCTTCCTTCGTGTATTTTACGGCGTTGGTCAGTATATTCATTATTATCTGCTTTAAACGTATCTCGTCGCCGTGCAGATAATCGGGGGTGGTGGGCTTTACCTTCATCAGGAATTTGAGCCCCTTTGCGCCGGCACGCGGCTGTATGATGTTCGAAAGGTCGTTGAGCACGGACGAGAGCTGATAATCAACGGGGATTATATCCATTTTGCCGGCTTCGATCTTCGAGAAGTCGAGCACGTCGTTGATAAGACCGAGCAGGGTATTGCCTGCCTTGCGGATATCCTCGGCGTATTCGAGCGTCTGTTCGTCGCTGCTCTCACGCAGTATCATTTCGTCCATACCGAGGATAGCGTTGATAGGGGTACGGATCTCATGCGACATATTCGCGAGAAAGTCGCCCTTTGCGCGGGAAACGTCCTCCGCGGACTGCTTAGCTTTCTGGAGCAGGTTGATGTATTTGCGCTCGTCTGTTCTGTCCTCTATGCGTATCTGATAGCAGATAGGCTTTTTTCTTGAATACACACAGCTCGCTATGATGTGTAAGCTTGCGCTTTCACGCTCGGTGTCGAATTCCGCAGGCTTTCCGGTGCTGTAAACTGCGTTGAGCCACTTGTGTATCTCGGTGAACTGATCGTTGTCTTTATAAAGCGGTCCGTCGATATACAGTTCGGCAAGCTCGGGCAGATATTCCAGTGCGGGGCCGCTGTAGCCGAGGTAATGTCTTGAAATGTCGAAAGACACGAACGCGGTCTTGCCCTCCTGCATCAGTGTACTGACAGCAGTGTCCGCGACAGCGTATATCCTCAGTCGCCTGCTCATGATAAGCAGAACTACTTCCGTGAGCAAATACGCGACGGGTTGTACCTCATATTCAAAATACACCGTTCTGTTGATAACGAATGCTGCGAGATTGATAACAAACAGTATAAAAAGCATTAGTATGTGCTTTTTGGAGACATCCTTTTTACGGAAGCCGATAAACAGAATAATAAAATCCAGCACAAGGTAAAATCCGATCATGATATAATATACCTTATGCATGGGACCATAAGTCTTTACAATATGCGTGATACCATCGTGCCGGTCAAGTAATACCTGATCGTAGATAAGGTGGTTCCTGTGAGTGGCGAGCGACATTGCGCCGATGACAGAGCTTAGTACGAACAGTGTTGCACTGAGAATCTTAGGGAGCTTTACTTTACAGAATGAGAAAACATACGTCATATAGCTCAGCTGCAGGAAGCAGGTGCAGATGTAAACAAGACCGTTTGCAAGAACGGCCTCACTTATGTTTTCCGCTACCGCTACTCTGAAATAGCCGAGATTGATGAACGGTATGAGAAGAAATACAAGAGTAAAGCTTACGGAGATATGACGGTTCCATTTCCAGAGAAACAGACCGGACAGTGTTATCGCAGCGTAAAGCGCGAGCTGATAGTATACCATATGCTTTCCTTTACAATTCTTATGTACAAAAAGTATATATATATTATATCATAAATTGGTTAATTTGTCAATCCCGTTTGCCCGTAGCTGTCCGCAGGCGGCACCGACCGAGGCTCCGAGCTCACGCCGCATGGTTACGCCGATACCGTGCTTTTTCAGAATGTCATAGAATGTCATTATTCGTTCGTGCGGGCTGCATCTGAACGGCGAACCTTCCGAGGGATTGTAGCGTATGATATTGACATAGCAGTTAAGCCCGCCGAGCAGAGAAGAGAGCTTTTCGGCACACTTGTCGCTGTCATTGATGCCGTCGAGCATAACATATTCGAACGTTACGCGGCGGTTGTTCTTGTCGGAATAGTACCTTGCCGCTCCGATGACATCGGCGAGCGGATATTTCCCCGTTATCGGCATTATCCTTCGGCGAAGCGTATCGTCCGGCGCGTGCAGGCTTATCGCGAGATTTACCGGTGAAGCGCTGTCCGCAAGCTCGTATATCTTCGGCACAAGGCCGCAGGTCGAGAGTGTGATGTGCTTTATCCCGATATCGAAGCCTTTCGGGTACATCATAATATCGATAAAGTCGAGTACGTTCGCGAGGTTTTCAAGCGGCTCGCCTATGCCCATTATTGAGATGCCGTTTATCCGTTCGCCGAGACTGCGGCGTATCATCAGAACTTGTCCCACCATTTCCGATACAGTCAGGTCGCGTATCTTTTTCAGCCTGCCGCTGGCGCAGAACGCGCAGCCCATATTACAGCCGACCTGCGTGGAAACGCATACATTATACCCGAATCCGTGCTTCATAAGTACGGATTCGACGGTATTCCCGTCGGATAAGCGGAAAAGGAACTTGTCCGCGCCGTCCGAGGTAAGCACATCGGTACATTCCGGCAGCCGCAGTGAGAAATTCCCGCAAGCGGTATCAAGAGACTCTTTTTTCAGCGGCAATACAGACAGGTCGTCGATGAGCTCACCGTACAGGGCAGGGAAGATGATATCCGCTCTTGAGGGCTTTTCACCGAGCTCTGTCAGCTTATCGGCGAGCTTTTTGCGGGTAGATCCGTAAATGTCAGTCATCTTTTTTCTTTTCGGCGGCCGCACGGCGCTGGGCTTCGCGGTGGCGGAGGTTCTTTTCGCGCACCTTCAGCCTGCTGCGGTAGATCTTCTCAAATTCGTTCGTCATGGCGAAGCACGCCGCGTTCAGTATGCCGCCGCTGAGCGAGTACCGCAGGAACCGTCTTCCGCAGCTGCATTCCGATACCGAGACATACGAGTTCTTACCTTGTCTTACTTTCTCGCCGCCGGTGACTATGTTCCCGCACTTCGGACAGCACATTCTTACCTTTTTGCAGGACAACGACAAAGTCCCGGGCTTTATTTTTTCGGGGAAATTCGCGGTACACAGCGGCAGTACGGCTTCCCACGGCTGGACGACCTTTTTCTTTTTTACTGAGGGCTCCGACGTGTAAGCCCGGATACCTGCCGGGATATCGAGCTTCTGCGCGATAAGATAGGTCATATATGCGTCGTTCAGCGCGTCGTGGGCTTTTATCTCGTCTGTTATGCCGAGCGTCTCAGCGGCTGTTTTCAGCGCTATCTGCCTGCGGTCGGTATTTGTCTGCGCGGCGAAAATACGCTGCAGATTGTAATGCACCGGCAGATCGAGGTCATACAGCCCGTGAAAATCGATGTTCTCATGCAGTATCGGCATATCGTCGTCGCCCCATGTTATAAGCGCGGTGGCCTCGCCGAAAAACTCCGACATACGTTCCATTGCGGGCGCAAAGCCTATCCCCGCGTCGATATCCGATTGTGTGATGCCGGTAAGTGTGCTGACGTAGGGGTTCATGTGCCTATAGAACTCGGGCTTTATGGTAAGCTCCTCGCGGTGAAGCAGCTCAAGACTGTCATTTGTCACAATGAAGCCTAACTGAATTATCTCGCCGTGGGGCATATCCTTGGAGCGCTCCATTCCCGAGGGCTGGTTCCATTCAAGGTCAAAAATTATGTAATTCATTGTAATTATCTTTCTTCGAGGGGGATATAGTCCAGGTGTTCGGCAACGTATTTGTATGCGGGTCGGATTATCTTTCCGTTGTTTATGATCTCCTCGAGCCTGTGCGCCGACCAGCCCGAAATGCGGGAGATAGCGAATATCGGGGTGAAAAGCTCCTCCGGGATCCGCAGCATATCATATACAAAGCCGCTGTAGAAATCGACATTTGCACATATCGGTTTGAAGAGGTGACGCTTTTCCGCTATTACCTCCTTGGCTATGCGCTCAACACGGTCGAAGAACTTGTACTCCGGCATTCTGCCTTTCTCCGCGGCGAGCTTCTTGGCATATCCTTTGAGAATGATCTCACGCGGGTCGGAACGGGTATATACGGCGTGTCCGATGCCGTAAACGAGCCCGGTGCAGTCGAAGGCTTTTTTATCGACTATCTTCTCGATATAAGCTCTTATCGCGTTTTCGTTGTCCCAGTCGAGGACGTGCGTCTTGATATCTTCCAGCATATGCTTGGCTTTAAGGTTCGCGCCGCCGTGTCTGAAGCCTTTCAGTGAAGCGATAGCGGCCGCGACCGCGGAATATGTGTCCGTTCCAGATGATGTGACAACGTGTGTCGTGAAGGTGGAGTTGTTGCCGCCGCCGTGTTCAGCGTGCACCACGAGAGCGATATCGAGCACCGCTGCTTCAAGAGGCGTGAATTCACCGTTCTCGCGCAGCATATACAGAATATTCTCGGCAGTGGAGTATTCGGGCTTCGGGTTGCGTATCATAAGGCTTTCGTGAAGCTTGAAGTGCTTGTAGGCGCAGTATGCGTACACCGATATCAGCGGCATTTTCGCGATTATCTGTATCGACTGCCGCAGTACGTTCTCGGCGGAGATGTCCTCGGGAGCGTCGTCATACGAATACAGCGTCAGTATGCTTTTCTGCAGAGCGTTCATAATGTTCGAGCTTGGAGCCTTCATTATAACGTCGCGGGTGAAGTTGTTGGAGAGATTCTGATAGACGCTGATGAGGTCGTCGAAGCGGCGGAGCCTGTCGGCGTCCGGGAGCTTCCCGAACAGCAGAAGATAGGTTATCTCCTCGAAATTGTGGCGCCTTCCCGCGAAGCCGTTCACCAGGTCGACGATGTTGTAATTGTGGTAATAAAGCTTACCGTCGCAGGGTATCTTCTTGCCGTCGATGACCTCGTATGATACGACGTCCGATATCTCGGTAAGACCTGTCAGAACGCCCTTTCCGCTGCTGTCGCGAAGACCTCGCTTTACGTCGTATTCCACATACAGCGACGGGTCTATCTTTCCCACACGCAGGCAGGAGTTGTAAAGCTCTTCGAGGAGCTGCTTCTCGACTTCTCCGGGGGTTACTATTTCCTTGTCGGTCTCTCTTTCTATGGGCATATCTCTGTTCCTTTCATTCTGATATACATTTTTGATCATATCCGCGTTTGTTTATGTACGGCCATATTTTTGCACATTCGGGAATAATTGCATACATATACATTTTAAATTATAATATATTTTTCCGAAATAATCAATATATATATTAAAACGTTGTGCAGAATGCACAAAAGTACACCTCCTTATTTATTGCATTTGCCTACATCTGCGGTCAGAACATAATGCCCCGGAGATCAGCATATAAATTGATAAATCCAAAATAAAGGGGCGATACCATGTCACAGATGATAAACACAGGGGCGGAGAGCTCCGCCGGCGGAACAAAACAGGAAAGATGTGTAAGCCTCGCTCGGTACATGATCGACAACGGTTCGACGGTAAGAAATGCAGGAAAAGTATTCGGGATAAGCAAAAGCACGGTGCATCAGGACATAACATCAAGGCTTGAAAAGGTGGATCCGGAGCTGTATAAGCAGGTAAGGGAGCTGCTCGATCTTAATAAGCAGGAACGCCATATACGGGGCGGAATGGCCACCAAGCGAAAATACAGCGAGCTTTCCGCAAAAACCGGGTAACTGTATGTTAAAGATCGCGATACATAAGGGCTTTGCGGCAAGCTGCCGACAAAAAAGGATATCGGGATCGGGAATGTGTAATACAAAAAAAGTGAGATGCCCGAAAAAGCCTTGCCCGGTGTGAGCAGGGCTTTTCTTGTTTTTGTGAAAATTGTTGCAAAACTATTGCAAATTTCTGAAAAGTATGATATATTATTAATGGCAGATTTATTGTGCTTTGGATATACTGCACAAATAATTTTATCTTTTTTGGGAGGTTTTACTAATGCAAAAAACAAGCAAGCAGAAACTCAGATCGTTGTCGGCATCTGTCATATCGCTGATAACCGTATTCGCTATGGCTTCGCAGAGCGTTGCGGAGTTTGTTCCGCAGCAGGAAAACGATGTTCCGGAGGAAGTCCCCGCAGTGGAGAATGCCGGCGAGCAGACCGGGGAACAGGAGAGCGTGATCGCCGCCGAGCAGACAGACGAGACCGAAAATGCGCCCGAGGAGGAGCAAACAGGGGAGACCGGGACATCCGAAACGACCGGACCCGAAGCCGCTCCGGAGGATTATGATGATGAATTCGAGCTTGAGGGTACTGTACTTAAAAAGTATAATGGCACGAGAGCGACTGTCGAAGTACCGGACGGTGTTACGGAGATAGGAAAAAACGCTTTTTCCGGTAATAACTATATTGAAAAGGTCATTTTGCCGAAATCTGTTACCAAGATCGGTCAGGAAGCGTTTTCTGCCTGCACAAAGCTTGCTACTCTCAATATAACAAGTGAAATATCCGAGATAGGTGAAGGTGCGTTCAAAAACAGCGGCCTTTACGGTATCATAATCGATGGGAGTACCGGCGGTGATGACAGACTGCAGTTCCCGGAAAAGATCTCCGTTATCGGAAAGAATGTCTTTCAGGGCGTAAAAGCCACAAATATCTACATAGGCTCCAATATTACCAAAATAGAAGAAGGAGCATTCTCCGATTGTTCAAACCTTGCAAATGTCAATTTTGATGATGCGGCAAATCTTGAATCTATAGGAAAAGAAGCTTTTGCAAAGTGTCCTTCCATTCTGGGTATAAATATACCGGATAATATCGCTAAGCTGAGCACTATAGGCGACTATGCTTTTTCAGGCTGTAACAGCCTTGCGTCTGCGGTATTGCCCGATACCGTAAGTATAATAGGAAAAGGTGCTTTCAAAGATTGTAAGGCTCTTGAAGGTATAGATCTTCCGAGAGATCTTACAAAAGTTTCGAGTGAGCTTTTCCTTAACTGTTCCGAACTGACACGCGTGAACTGTAAGGCGGGCGAAGCCGCGACAGTCCCCGCAAATGTCACAAGTATCGGTTCCGAAGCATTTAAGTTCTGCTCTAAGCTCGCTTCATTCGTTGTGCCGGATACGGTCTTTTCCGTAAGTGACAGCTGTTTTGAAGGCTGTGTGGAGCTGGAGAGCGTAAAACTTTCAAATTCTCTTACATCGCTAAGCAGCAGGATCTTCAAGGATTGCACCGTGCTTAACGGTGTCGTTATCCCCGAAAATGTCGGCATTATCGGGAGCTATGCTTTTAAGGATTGCAAGAGCCTGACATCGATAGTCCTGCATAATAATATCGGTTATGTCGGAGATTACGGTTTTTCGGGCTGTATTTCGCTTGCGACTATCAGTATAGCTCAGTCCGTGACAACTATGGGTGAATACTGCCTTGAAGATTGCGGAAGCCTGAAATCGGTGATTCTTCCGGACGGAATGACGATTATTTCCGCAGGATTGTTTAAAAACTGTGTAAATTTGGCGTCGGTACATCTGCCTAAATCGCTTTCCTTTATAGGCCACGATGCTTTTCTGAACACACATTCGCTCGCGACCGTTGACCTTTCGGACACAAAGCTCACAAAGATAGATCTTGCCGCATTCCACGGCTCGGGTCTTGTGAGTGTTGTTGTACCCGATTTTATTACGGAAATTGATGAGGGCGGCTTTTCGAAGTGCCGTAAACTGACCAGCATAACGCTCCCGTCAACGCTGAAAAGCATAGGAATAAACGGCTTCCAGGTATGTGAGAGCCTCAGCAAAATAAAACTTCCGGAAAGTATCGTTGACACTTATGTTTATAATGAAAAAACAGGAGAGTATGATCTTGAAAAGGCCGGCTTGGGTGAAAGAGCGTTTGCGGAGAGCGGTCTTACAAGTATTACTATCCCGTCAAAGCTCACTGTTATTTCTCCCAATACATTTTTTAACTGCAAATATCTGAAAAAAGCGGAGATAGCGGGAAGTGCGGTAAAGTCTGTCGGTAATTTCGCATTTTCATCATGTTCTTCTCTTGAAGATATAACATTTCCGATGACTCTGGAGACTATCGGTATATCCGCTTTTGAGAGATGCAAAACACTTTCAAGCGCGGATCTCAGCAAAACTAAGATCGTGTCCATAGATAACAATGCTTTCAGAGAATGCGGGTTACTTGACAGTGTTTTTGTTCCTTCGACACTTTCGGAACTTGGAAAAAATGCTTTTACAAAATGTGAATTTTTAAGTGTTTTGGATCTCAGCGGCACCGGAATTAAAGAGATCCAGGCCGAAACATTTATGGGTTGTTCTGTGCTGAACGGAAATAAAGATACCGGAAATTTCAGACTGCCGACTGGACTTGTGACTATAATGGACAGCGCCTTTGCCGACTGCGAAGGACTTGTCGGGATCGAGCTCCCCGATACGCTCGACAGAATATGTGATAAAGCTTTTATGAATTCTGGACTTGAATATATCGACCTGAAAAATGTCGGCACGATATATTCGAACGGCGGACAGTGTTTTATGAACTGCAAATACCTGAGAGGCGTCAATATCTCGAAGAATATGACGGTCATCCCGGTAAGCAGCTTTGAGGGCTGTGAAAGCCTTACCGATGCTATAATTCCGAGAAATATAACAGTCATAAGAGAAAAAGCTTTCAAGGGCTGCACTTCATTGGTAAATCTTGTTCTTTATGACAAGGTGAATGCTATAGCAGAGGAAGCTTTCGCAAAATGTGAAAGTATGGTCAATGCTATTATTCCTTCCACAGTTCAGGGCATTGTCAAAAATGCGTTCAAAGACTGCGGCGATAAGCTTAAGATCACCTTTACCGGCAGTGAAGCGGAATGGAAACAGCTTGTAAAGGATACCGATATCGGGTGCACAAATGTTGATTTTAAGGATAATAAGACTATTGAGATAACTACTGTCGATCTCGTCGATCTCCATAAGGTCAAGACCCACTATGAAGTCGGAGAAAGTATGAACGCGTCCGATTTCGGCGATATTAAGAATATCAGAATAACAAAAACAGAGTTTAAATATGAAAATGGCAAACTCGAAGTAAAGACTGTTTCCACGGAATATAAGCCCATTACACTTGATATGATAAGCGGCTTTGATTCTTCGGAAAAGGGAACGGTAACACTTACCGTGACCTACAATGAGGACTATAAACTGCGTTATCCCGTAGAAATAGGCAATGTCGTCGTTGTATCAATGGAGATAACAAAGCTCCCGGATCATCTGGTATATGGTCTTGGTGACAGCAGCATTCAGGGTGTTGACCTTTCCGGCGGCAAGATAAAGCTTACTTATTTAAACGGCAAGACGGAAGAACTTGATATGAACGATGCCGTCAATGCCACAGACAGTCCTTTCAAAGTAACAGGCTTCAACAAAGATATTGAAGGTAAGCAGACCGTAAAGATATGGTACATCAAGAAAAAAGGCGGTTCCGCGTCGGCATCTTTCGAGGTCACTGTAAAGAAAGCGGCGGCTGTTTCCGGCGAAGTCGTAAAAATGCCCTCCAAACTCGTTTATGTCAAGAACGAACTGCTTGATATAACCGGCACCGAGATAAGGGTACACAGGGTGCTTGAAGAGCAGGGATATAAGCTCGATTATTATCAGAACATCACTGTGACCTCCGATATGGTGGGAAGCTTTGACAGCTCTACGCCCGGAATAAAGACTATCCACATCACTTACGAAGAGCTTGACCTGACATTTGATGTTGAAGTTGTAGGCGATATCAGGAGCATAGAGTGGATAACCGAGCCCGCCAAGAAAGAATACTATGTCGGCGACAGCGTTAACATCACCGGCGCAAGCTTCAGAGTAACGTTTGAGGAAAAGGATGAAGAGGGCGTTTATAAGTACAGGGACGTTGAAGCGACCAATGATATGGTATTTGAATTTGACAGCTCCGAGGAGGGCGTAATGACCCCGACTCCGTATATTATGTACGGAGATAAGAAGCTTCTTCTTCCCGAGATCACCGTTAAAAAGGTAGTTCTCAAATCCCTTAAGATCTACAGGCTGCCCGATAAGACTCTCTATGGCTTCGGCGAACCTCTCGATCTTACCGGCGGTAAGCTCGAGGCTGTCTATGACAATGGTGAAAGCGCAGTCATAGATATGAAAACAAGTATGGTCACAAGCACATACGACCCGAGAGCATACGGTCAGCAGAAGATAACGCTTAAATACGGCGATCTGACCGTCACCTTCAATGTCGAGATATCTGTTCCCGCCGGACTCGGCAAGGTCGTTCTTTCAAAGGGCGAGGGCTATGAAGCGTTCGATACGCTCGAAAAAGCTCTGTCAAAGATAACGGCTACAAAGGAAAAGTGCGTTATATACATCTATGAGGAAATTGATGTATCCAAGATGGTCATGCCCGCTTACTGCGACCTGACGATAAAGGCTGTCGGGAAAGGAAAGATCAGAACGACGCTGAACTCAATAAAGGTCAGATCAGATCTGACGCTCAGCTGTCCGATAGTCAACACAAAGGGCAAGGCCGTTACGCTCAAATCCACAAATGCCAAGAATACTATCTATATTGACGGCAAGTGCGGTATTTCCGCTGTCGCCGGGACCGGCAAAGAGACGATAAAGTTCACCTCGGATACGGTGCTCAGTTCTGTTGTCAAGGTAGGTGCGCTGGAGGTTTCCGACGGATGCACTTTGACAATTGCTGAAAAGGGAAAAGCGAACAGTATCGGCAAGCTCTCCGGTAAGATCAGCCTTTCTTTCGGCTCGACTTCCAATATTCTCAACACCGACAATGCTGTGATCGAGCTCGTTCAGAAGAGCGGAAAGGCTCTCCCGAAGCTGACGCTTACCGCTGCGACCGGAGACACTACAATAAGGGTCGTTGACGAAAAGGGTACACCGATACCGCTTGCAAGCGGGACTGCTCTCTTCACGGCAGGCAAGGCGGATGAAATAACCGGAAAAATGAAGATAGATGCCGCGAACGGCAAGGATTTCGGAGCTGTTCAGTACGGCAGGACTATCAAAGCGGAATATATGCAGGCTCTCGAAATGGGCGGCGTGAATTATTCCAGCCTTGAAAAAGCCTTAGAAAAGGCGTCCGGCAACGCGGTGATAACCCTCAAGGCCAATATTGCGGTACCTAAGCTTGTTCTTCCGAAGACGCAGTCGCTCACAAGCCTTACGATAGACGGCGGGACTGAGAAATACTCTATCCTTGCCGAGACCGCTGTATCTGCCGCAGCCAAATATCCGATAACGCTGAAAAACTTGAATTTCAGTGCCAAGAACGGTACAGCTGCCGTATCTCTTACGGCCTCCTCCGGTGATCTAACTCTTGACAATGTATCATTCAACGCCAAGTCCGTCAATATCAAGGGCGCAAAGGGAGGCAAAGCTGTTATAACAAACTGCGGACAGCTCACAAGCCTTACCGGATTTGCCAGCGCCGTGATATCCGGCGAGCTCAGCGTAACAAAGACGATCACCATACCGACTGTTGAACTTACAAGCACGGCTGTTCTCAACGTTCTGAGCGGACAGAAAATAACTATAAAGACCGCTCTCAAGGGAGAAGAAGGCTCCAAGATAAAGTTTGCCTCGGGCTTCAAGCCTGTTGTTGCATCGGGAACGTTCTCCGGCAGGATAGCGCTTCTCGGCAGCATAGCTTCCTCGCAGGTATTTACCGCGAACAAGGCTGTTTCAGACGATGACCTCAACAAGGTATTCGACCTTACAGCTATATCGGCTGCGGCAAAGCTCAAAAACAACAACGGCAAGGTAACTGTCGTATAAAGCAAGCAATAAACCAATATGCCCCCGTTCGGAAATTCCGGGCGGGGGATCTTTATGCACAGAAAATCCCTGCCCGAGTTTTACCGAGGGCAGGGGACATTCGTTTTATTTTCCGATATATTTGATGCGCATCATTGTAACATCATCGAACAGGTCTTCGGAATCATCAAATTCGATGATCTTTTCTTTGAGCGTTTCAAGCATCATTTTCGGGGAGAGATCCGAGTACTCGTTGAGAAGTGAGATCATTCTGTCGGTGCCGAAGCGTCTGCCTCCCGGATCCTTTGCCTCGGGAACACCGTCCGTGTACAGGAACAGGTCATCTCCCGCTCCGAGCGTTATCGTATCATCGGTAAATGTCATATCCTCCATGACCGAGAGGGGAGGGCAGTTATCGGCTCTCAAAAGCTCATACATTCCGTTTGCGCGCTTTAACGCGGGATATTCGTGACCCGCGTTTGCGAAAGTCAATTTACCTGTGGATATTGTCAGAATGCCGAGCCAAGCGGTAACGAACATTCCTGCGGTATTGTTTTCGCACAGCTCCCCGTTGACTTCCTCAAGAATTTTTGAGGGAAGAAGATCCGCTTCGCTGGTGTTTCTGATAAGAATTTTGGACATTATCATAAACAGCGCGGCGGGGATACCCTTTCCGGAGACGTCCGCTATAACGAGAGCCAAGTGATTGTCATCGAGCATGAAGAAGTCGTAAAAATCGCCTCCGACTTCCTTTGCGGGAGTCATAGTAGCGTACAGTTCAAGGTCGCTTCGTTCCGGGAACTGTGTAGGCAGCATATCCGACTGTATTTTCGTTGCGACTTTGAGCTCTGTGCCGATACGTTCCTTTTCTGCCGACATATCCGATATATATTTGATATGCTTTTCAAGGTCGCGTATCAGTATTGCTGTCTGAATGGAGAGCAGTGATATCTCATCTCTGCCGAGGACACTCGTTTCGATCTTATCTGCGATCGCGGGATCTTTATTGAATGTATAATCACGGACGCTTATTTCAAGCGAGGATATCCTTGAAATGTATCGGCGATATATTATCAGAAGCATCAGTATCATACAGATGACGAGAGTAAGCGCGATAGCCGCCATCTGGGTCAGCACGTCCATTATTATGGTGTTGTTGACTTTGTCAACATTTACCTCTGTGCCGATAAGTCCGAGCTTGACCCCGTCGATTATCAGCGGGGTGTAGTAAGCATAAGTGTGCCCCCATGTGTTGTCCCACACCTGATAGCCCTCGGGGCGTCTGCCGGAGAACCACGCTTCCCACATAACGGGGTAGAGCTGCGGGTCGTCGTAGTATTCATCACCGAGGTAAAGCATACCCGAACCGGTCTTGCCGTCCCCCTCCTCTTTTTTGGAACCGTCTGTGTTCTTCTCGGAGCGTTCTCCGTCGATCATAAACACCATTCTATATTCCGATTCTTTCGGAACGAGGTAGTAGGTATATGCGAGGTCAAATTCTCTGCAGGCGGATTCAAATGTAAGCATCCAGTAAACGTGGTAGTATCTGAAGAACATTTTCTGTGTTTCTTCATCAAGTTCATTCAGCGAAAGATTTTTCCCGAGGGTCCTGCCGGGGTATTTCCGATTTATCATATCATGATACTCGACATAAGAGTCCAGATACTCGTCCACGTCGTAGGGGATATCATTCTCGGCAAAATGAGCCATATAGTATTCCTGATAGGACTTGAACATTTCCTTGTCGGTCGTCATAAGCTCCGAAAGGTAGCTGCCTATCTGACGGATATTTGTTTCGCACTCCTTTTCATAAGCTGCGGTCTGATTGATAAAGGTGGCATAACTGCTTATGGCGATAGTGATGATAGTGAAAATAAGAAAAACCGACGCGATCTTTATTACAAGACTTTCGCTCTTGTCTATCTTTTCCATTATTTTACCCTCCGCAAAGCTGTAATTATATCATTCCGCAGAATGATAATATAAGTTACAAACGGTATGTTAATTATACCATATAGAGGCAAAAAAATCAAGTATTTGTCAAATTTTTGTCAATTTGCAGTATAAAATGCGTTAATATTTGTTAAAATAGTGAACAAGAAGAAACAAATCATTCAAATGCGGTGAAAAGCGCAAAATACATATAAGATCCCCGTCCCGGAACAACTGTAATATGAAAAAAAAGACCGACCGGCAATTTCGCGCTGCCGACCGGACTTTTTTATCCTATCACAAGTTCCTCCTTTGATGCCGTATCACCCTCGATATGGAATGAGTTGAGAACCGGTGTGTCGTCCATAAGCGAGAGTATCATATAGCTCGCCGTGCTGTCGTATGCGAGCCTCTTATCTTCATCGGACGGGCGGGAAGGGGAGACCGGGTGCGAGTGCCAGTTCCCGAGCTGTTCATAGCCGTTCGCGCGCATATCCTTTATCGCGGCGAGCTGCTCGCGCGGGTCGAGGGTGAAGTGCTCCTCGGCGTGGTCAACGTTAGTCAGGATATACACCTTTTCGATGACCTTGTCATTGCCTTCGATATGCCCCGCGATAAGTCCGCAGGCTTCTATCGGAGCCTCTTTTTTGGCATGGGCGAGGATAGTCTCGTAATCGCTTTTTTTCAGTTTTATCATAAGCTTCTCCATATTCGGTGTTTCCCCCGCCGTAGGGGGGAACGTATGATCACTTCTTCATATCGCACTCCGCTTGCTCGTAATCAACGAGCTCGGTGATAGTCGGGTGATCGCCGCAGACCGCGCACTTGCTCGTGTCGGGCGGGAGCTTCACCTTGTGCCACTCCATTTTCAGCGCGTCGAAGGTCAGCAGATAGCCCGTGAGCAGGTCGCCCGCGCCGACGATGTACTTGACAGCCTCCATAGCCTGCAGGGAACCGATAACGCCGCCCATTGCGCCGATAACGCCCGCTTGCTTGCAGGTCGGCACCGCGTCCTTCGGGGGCGGGTTCTTGAATACACAGCGGTAGCAGGGACCCTGCCCGGGAACGTAGGTCATGAGCTGCCCCTTAAAGCGTATAATGCCCGCGTGTGAGAAGGGCTTCTTCGCCATTACGCACGCGTCGTTTATGAGGAATTTAGCGGGGAAATTGTCCGTTCCGTCGAGAATGAAATCATAGTCTTTTATGAGGTCGAGCACGTTCTCGCTTGTCACGAAGGTGTGGTAGGTATTGACCGTCACGTCGGGATTTATTGCTTCCATGGTCTCCTTCGCAGACTGCACCTTCGGCTTGCCGATGTCGGCTGTCGCGTGTATCACCTGTCTTTGCAGATTGGAGAGATCGACCTCGTCCGCGTCAACGATGCCGATAGTTCCGACACCCGCCGCAGCAAGATACAGAGCCGCGGGAGCTCCCAAGCCACCCGCTCCGATGATGAGCACCTTCGCCTGTGAGAGCTTTTTCTGACCCTTCGCGCCGACCTCCTTTAAGATGATGTGACGGGAGTAGCGCTCTAACTGTTCGTTCGTGAAAGCCATTACGCTGCACCCCCACCCATAAAATACAGGAACTCGACCGTGTCGCCGTCTTTTATTGTTGTATTCGCGAAATCGTGGCTTTCGACAAACTCGTCGTTGACCGTGACTGTGACGTACTCGGGAGTCTCGACATTTTCGAGCTCAACGAGCTTTGCGACGGTGATACCGTCGTTGTATTCCTTTATTTTTCCTGCAACCGTTATTTTCATATCGTTGGTCTCCTTTTGTTTTATTATGCGTTCCCCGGTAATAAAGAAGCTGTCAGAGCTTCTCAAATTCCTCGAATATTTTTGCTTTCTGCGTCATTCCGCGCAGTCTTGAAACCTCTTCGCCGCCCTTGAAAAAGATAAGCGTCGGGGAAGCCTGCACCTCGTACTTGTCCACAAGCTCCTGCTCATAGCCGACATTCACCTTGTAAATGTGCAGCTTTCCCGCGAGCTCGCTTTCGAGCTGTGAAATCACCGGCGAGAGCATCTTGCACGGCACGCAGGTATCGGAGTAAAAGTCCACGAGCACCGGTGTCTCCGCGTTCAGCACTTTTTCGTCGAAATCCGCGGTCGTAATTCTTTCCGCCATTCAATCACCGACTTTCTGCACGATCAGGCGGTATGTACCGTCGTCGTTCTGCGTCAGTTCGAGGACCTTGTGACCCTCTTCTTTTAGACTGCGCGGGACATTCTGCACCGGCTCGCCGTCGTTGAGACGTACTTCGAGGATATCGCCGTCGTCGAGCTCCTCAAGCGCGACCTTTGTCTTTACGAATGTTATCGGGCAGTTGACGTCGGTGATGTCAACGCTGTCCGTGATGTTGAATTCAGCCATTGTAATGTCTCCTATTCCCGCACCCGCCGGGGTGCTGTTTTTATGCGTTTATTGCATTGTCGAAATCGGTTATCAGATCGTTTATATCTTCTATGCCCACGCTTACGCGGATAGTGTCATCATACACGCCCGCCTGCTCGCGGCGCTTTTCGTCCGAGTGCAGGTATATCGTGCTGGCGGGGTGTATCACGAGCGTCCGCAGGTCGCCGATGTTCGTCGCTATCAGCGCGTATTTCAGACTGTTTATCAACCTGAATGCCTTCTCTTTGCTGCCTGCTCGTATCGTTAAGATACCGCCGCCCTTGCCGCCGAACTGCGACTGCACAAGCGGGAAATACGGGCTGCTTCCGAGCGCGGGGTAGTTGACCGTAACGCCGTCCTTTGTTTGCAGGAACTCCGCAAGCGCTTTCGCGTTCTGACATATCCGTTCCATACGCAGCCCGAGCGTTTCGATACCGACAGAGTTCATATATGCGTTGAATGGCGATACACAAGCTCCGACGTTGCGCCACAAGCCGTTTCGCAGCTTAGCGATATACGCGAATTTTCCAAAAATGCGGAAGCTGTCGAAATTCGGGAACTTTTCGCTGTCAAATCTGAATTTACCGCTGTCGATGATGATACCGCTGATCGAGTTGCCGCCGCCGTTTATGTATTTCGAGGTCGAATGTACCACGATATCCGCACCGTACTCAAACGGGTGTATCAGATAAGGTGTCGCGGTCGTGCTGTCAATTATCAGTGGAATGCCATGCTTGTGACAAACCTCGGAAACGCTCTTAATATCCACTACATCGAGCTTCGGGTTGCCGATAAGCTCGGCGAATACCGCCTTTGTCTTATCGGTTATCAGCGCTTCCACGCTCTCCGCGGTCACGGTATCGGCAAATTTCGCCGTTATGCCGAACTGTGCGAGATCGCCGAACAGGTCTATCGTTCCGCCGAAAAGACCCGCGCCCGCTATCACCTCGTCGCCCGCCTGCAATATATTCAGCAGCGCCATTGTGACTGCCGCCATACCGCTCGAACAGGCTACCGCTCCCACACCGTTTTCGAGGGCTGCCATACGCTTTTCGAAAGCGTCAACGGTGGGATTTCCGATACGCGAGTATGAGAATCCGGGAGCACGGTTACCGAATACCTTTTCAAGCGTCTCGGCGCTGTCGTGAGCGAACGCGCTCACCTGATATATGGGTGTCTGCGTTGCTCCGAAGTCGTTTTTGGAAGTCCTGCCGTGCAGCAGGCTTGTATTGAATTCCATTGTATCACCGCTTTTTGATCCCTGTTTGCAATCCAAGCATATAAAGTTTATATGTTCATTTAAATCCATATAGTGCTTCTCAATTGCTTTACTACATTATACAACGGTTTTCATACTAAGTCAATAGGAATTAACGCATTTCTACATATTATACATATCGTTTTAGTAGGAATAGATTATTTTTATCTATTCCGACAATTGCAAAACAGAGGCAAAATGTGTTATACTTATAGAAATAGTAGGAATTGAATTTGTGCTCTGAACTGCATAACGTCAGACATTATGACCGGGACAATAAAATAAAAACGGAGGAAGCAAAATGAAAATATCATCAAAAGTCGAATGCGGGCTTATCTCGCTTGTAGATATCTGCATCTACTCAAAAACGGGCGTTGTTACCGTTATAAATATATCCGCGCGTCAGCACATCTCGGCGAAGTACCTCGAACAGATACTCCCGCAGCTCAGACAGGCTCAGATCATCAGGAGCGTCAAGGGCGCGAAGGGCGGCTACACACTTACCCGTCCTGCCGAGAAGATAACGCTCCGTGAGGTGATAAACGCGCTTGACCGCACCGTGCTTGGGGAGGTATCCTTCGACAATAAGGAGGATTCGCTTATCGCCGGGGCGCTCTCGGAATGTCTCTGGGACAGAATGACCGAGTATCTGCAAAGCTTCACGGAGAACGTGACGCTGCGCGACATTGCCGACAGGTACGATAAGCTGTCGGCGAGCGGGAATGCCGAGCCGATGTATTATATCTGATACGGCCGCCTATACACCGAAAAAACACTCCCGAAGCACAAAGCGTGTTCCGGGAGTGTTTTGTATCTTTCAATAGGCGCACTTGCTTTCGGGCTTAACTGCGAAGCCACTATAAGTTTTTGAAAAGATGGGGGTTTGGGGGAAGGAAAACTTTTGTACACAAAAGTTTTCCTTCCCCCAAGCGGCTCGCCCAAAGGCGAGCCACTTCTCTCTCGAGCGTAAGCGTCTTTCTCTGCTTACGAGATAGATCTGATGCCCTTTACGAGTGCGTCTATGTCCTCGAACGAGTTGTAGAGCGCGAGCGTCGGGCGTACAGTGCCTTCAAGACCGAAGCGGCGAAGGACGGGCTGTGCGCAGTGATGACCAGTGCGGACGGCGATACCGAGCTCGTTGAGAGCCGCGCCGACATCCTCGTTGCTGTGGTTGTCGAGAACGAACGACAGCACGCTCGCCTTGTTTGCCGCAGTTCCGATAAGATGCAGTCCCGGTATCTTCTTAAGCTCGCTCATACCATAGACGAGCAGCTCATGCTCGTGCTTGTTGACGGCGGGCATACCGATAGCGTTCAGGTATTCGAGAGCTGCACCGAGACCCACCGCGTCGGCGATGCTGCCCGTTCCCGCCTCAAACTTGTTGGGCGCGGGATTGTATATCGTTCGCTCAAAGGTGACGTCCTTTATCATATTCCCGCCTCCGTGGTAGGGACGGGCTGCTTCGAGAAGCTCGGACTTGCCGTAAAGCGCACCGATACCCGTGGGCGCAAATATCTTGTGACCCGAGAATACATAGAAATCCGCATCGAGCGCAGATACGTTCACGGGAATGTGAGCTACCGACTGCGCGCCGTCTATCATTATCGGAACGCCGTGTGCGTGTGCGATTGCGATAAGCTCCTCGACGGGTGTCACCGTTCCGAGGACGTTGGAAACGTGCGCTGCGCTGACGAATTTCGTTCTGCGGGTGAAAAGCTTCTCGTATTCGGAGAGTATCAGCTGACCGCTCTCGTCGCAGGGTACGACCTTGATGACTGCACCCGTCTCTTCGCATACCAGCTGCCACGGAACGATGTTCGCGTGATGCTCCAGCACGGTCAGTATGATCTCGTCGCCGGGGTTCAGAAGCGGCTTCACATACGCGTTCGCGACGAGGTTTATGCCCTCTGTCGTGCCGCGCACGAATACAATGTTGTCCTTGCTCGGAGCGCCGAGAAAGTCAGCTGTTATCTGCCTTGCGTTCTCATACGCGTCGGTGGAGCGTGCCGCGAGCTCGTGCGCGCCGCGGTGAACGTTCGAGTTCTCGTGTGTGTAGTAGTAGGAAAGCCTGTCGATGACAGCCTGCGGGCGCTGCGTTGTAGCGCCGTTGTCGAGCCATACCAGCGGGTGTCCGTTGATGACCTCTTTGAGTATCGGAAAGTCCGCGCGTATCTGCTCGAGCGTCTTTGTGCCGACAACAACATTGTTGCTCGGGGCAACGGGCGCGGGTGCGCGTTCCTGTGTTTTGGGTGCATACGTCGCCGCCTGCTTCTCGGACATTACCGCAGGGGAGTAGCCGTTGGTCTGCGCTTTCGCCTGTGCGGGTGCAGCTTCGCCCGTCGCGGCGGTCGGGGAATCGAACGTCGGTTCCGACGAATAGCCGTTCATCAGCTCGTTTGCGAGTGCTTCGTAGTCCGAGAAATACCCTCCGCCGAAGCTTTCCGCGAGCTTTGCGTAGTCTGCATAATTCTCCGCCTGCTGCTCATAGCCGCTGTAGCTGCCCGCAAAATTCTCTGCCTTTGCCGCCGCGTCGTATATCACGGACGGGTCGCCCGCAGTCGCAAGACGCTCTATGCCGCTTGCACATCTTTCCGCGTCGAAGTCCGGGAACAGCGAGTTCGCAAGAGCTTCAAGCTCCTTCTCATTGGGAACTGCCCAATTATTCGTAGTCATAGTACTCACCAACCTCAACATCTTCGAGGACAGCTATCGCGTCGTCCGCAAGGATAGCCGCGGAGCAGTAGAGCGAAAGCAGATAGGAAGCAACGCCCTTGTCGTCGATACCGCGGAAGCGTACAGCGAGGCCGCGGCCCTGCTCGTTTTTAAGGTTGCGCTGATAGAGACCGATAACGCCGCGCTTTGCTTCGCCGGTACGGATAAGCAGGATATTGGTCTTGCCGCCCTTGCCCTTGGGCTCCTTAACGCCGTCAACGAGCAGCTTGTTTGTCGGGATGATCGGGATACCACGCCAGAGAATGAACGTGCCGCCTGCAATGTTCGCAGTTACGGGCGGTACGCCGCGCTTTGTGCATTCGCGCTCGAAAGCCGCAATTGCGCGCGGGTGAGCGAGGAAGAAGGACGGTTCTTTCCAAACCTTAGAGATAAGCTCGTCGAGGTCGTCGGGAGTGGGAGCGCCGCTTGCGGACACGGGCTGTATGCGCTGCTTGTCCGCTATGTTCTTGAGCAGACCGTAATCATCGTTGTTGATGAGTTGGCTCTCCTGGCGCTCACGAAGGCTCTCGACAGCAAGCTCGAGCTGTTCCTTGGCCTGATCGAAGGGCGAGCTGTAAACATCCTCGATAGGGGTATGTATGTTGATTATTGTCGAGATGTTAGCGAGTCTGTACTCACGGGGCTTTTCCTCGTATTCAACGAAGCCCTGGGGGATTATGTTGGACTTCTTTTCCGAGCTGCAGAGAACATCGAGGGGAGTGTCGCCCTCCTTTACCTTGTTCACGCGGTAGATACCGGAGTCGAGACCCTTGAATTCGAGCACCTTTGTGAGGTATTTCGGGGTGAGTGCCGCATACTGCGGTTTTGTTTTGTTGATGTCGGCGAGGTTATACGCCGCGTTCGCTCCGAGAGCTATGATCTTTTCTTCATCTTTGGTTGCCATTTTGGTTGCCTCCTGTTGTTGATTTGATAGGTTATTCCCGATCGGGAAAATACAATATTAACGCATACCAATCAAATAGGTATGAATTACAGCCGTATTATAACATATATCTTTTGAAATTGCAATAGTTTTCACATAATTTTCAATATTAAACAAACCGTGTAAAAATATCAATGCGCTTTAGCTTCCTTTGCCGTACAAAGGAAGTAGGTCGGAAGCTCGAGGGGAGGGCAGCGACCTGCCCTCGTTTGTCTCGCCCTAAAGGAGAGACACTTCTCTCAAGCGTAAGCGACCTCTCAATACTGCGGGAAGGTGCTATCGACATCGCGCGACCATGCGTTCGTGCCGCCGGCAAGGTTGTAGGCCGCTCCCTTATAGCCCGCCTCGTGCAGGGTGCGCACCGCGAGAATGCTTCGCTTGCCCTCCTTGCAGACAAAGACTGTATCGACAGTCGGGTCAAGCTCGTCCTGGCGGCGTGCGAGCTGACCTATCGGGATAACGAGCGCGTCGGGGAATTTTGCTATAGCACGCTCGTGGGGTTCGCGGACATCGACAATGGTTATCTTCTCACCCGCGTCGATACGGCGTTTGAGCTCCTTCGGCTCAATACCCTCGACCTCCTCTTTTCCCTCCGCCTGCGACTTTATGCCGCAGAAGTCCTCGTAATCGTATTCGTCGAGCTCGGTTATCGTCCTGTTCCTGCCGCATATCGGGCAGTTGTCGTCCTTGTGTATCTTCAGCTCGCGCCATTTCATACGCCACGCGTCGAACGTCACGAGCCTGCCGATAAGCGGCTTTCCGCCGCCGACTATCAGCTTGATTACCTCATTCGCCTGAATCGTGCCGATGATGCCCGGAAGTACGCCCACAACGCCGCCCATTGCACAGGACGGTACGAGTCCCGCCGGCGGGGGAGCGGGGTACATACAACGGTAGCAGGGTCCTCTGTCCGCGTAATAGACCGCCGCCTGTCCCTCGAACTGGTACATAGCGCCGAACACGTCGGGCTTTCCGAGCAGCACGCAAGCGTCGTTGACAAGATAGCGGGTCTGGTAGTTGTCGGAAGCGTCCGCGACGACGTCATACTGCGCGATAAGGTCAAGCGCGTTCTCCTTTGTGAGACGCTCGTTGTAAGTCTCTACCTTGACAAGCGGGTTTATCTGCTTTATGCTGTCCTTTGCGCTCGCTACCTTAGGTCTGCCGATATCGCGGGAGCCGTGTATCACCTGTCTTTGCAGATTGCTTTCCTCGACCTCGTCAAAGTCGATAAGACCGAGGGTTCCCACGCCCGCAGCCGCGAGATACTGCGCGAGTGGAGTTCCGAGACCGCCCATGCCCACGATAAGGACTTTTGCGGCTTTCAGTCTGCGCTGACCCTTGACACCGATCTCCTTTAATAAAAGGTGACGCGAGTAGCGCTTGATCTCATCATTTGTGAGCTTGTCGCCGAGGCGGTCACCGAGCACGGAATCGTTCGGATCTTCCGCCGTGTCACCGCTTCCTCCTGCTATCGCAGGTATGAGCATTATCTCATCGCCGTCACGCACGGGAGTATCATAGCCCTGCAGATCGCGTATGTTATCCGCGCCTACGAAAACGTTGATGAACTCGCGGAGTTTGCCGTCCTCGCCGAACAGCACCTTCTTTGTTTCCGGGTATTCGTCCGCGAGCGCTGTTATCACCTCGCCCACTGTACTGCCTTCAAGGTTTAGTTCGGAATTATGCCCCGTGAACATACGGAGCGTCGTTGGAATTATAACTGTTGCCGCCATTTCCTGTATCTCCTTTTATATCATATAAAACATATCGAATTAATATGATTATATTATAGCACGTTATTCCGAGCTTGTCAATAGGTTTTCAAAAATCTTTTTGAAGAAGTGCCGAGTGCTTTAGCGCATTTATCGGACAACGTATCCGGTGTGCGCGTTATGTATATGAAAAAAGCGGCATAGGTTATCCCATGCCGCTTTTCCACCCGCCGGCAGGCTTAGCATTATAATTTAAGAAAATACTTTTCGCCGCGGTACTCCCCGTCAGTGACAGGGGGATATTTTGTATATATGCGTGATATTCTCACTGCTCGAACATTGCGGTTGAGAGGTAACGCTCTCCCGTATCGGGAAGCAGCGCAACTATAGTCTTGCCCTTGTTCTCGGGACGTTTTGCGAGCTGTATTGCTGCATACAGAGAAGCGCCGGAGGATATACCAACGAGCACGCCTTCCTTTTTGCCGATAAGTCTGCCTGTATCGAAAGCGTCTTCGTTTGCTACGGGGATAATCTCATCGTAGATCTTTGTGTCGAGGGTGTCGGGAACAAATCCCGCGCCTATACCCTGTATCTTGTGGGGGCCAGCCTTACCCTCGGAGAGAACGGGGGAGTCCTTCGGCTCGACTGCAACGACCTTTATATCGGGCTTCTTTGACTTGAGGAACTTACCCACGCCGGAGACAGTACCGCCGGTGCCTACTCCGGCTACGAAGATATCTACCTTGCCGTCGGTATCCTCCCAGATTTCGGGGCCGGTAGTCTTTTCGTGCACTGCCGGATTTGCGGGATTGGTGAACTGCGAGGGGATAAAGCTGTTCGGAGTTGAAGCCGCAAGCTCCTCCGCCTTGGCGATAGCGCCCTTCATACCCTTTGCGCCTTCTGTGAGTACGAGCTCCGCGCCGTATGCCTTCATGAGCTTTCTGCGCTCAACACTCATAGTTTCCGGCATTGTAATGATTATCCTATAGCCTCTGGCAGCCGCTACGGACGCCAGACCTATGCCGGTGTTGCCGCTTGTGGGTTCTATTATAACGCTGCCGGGCTTTAATTTGCCGCTTGCTTCCGCATCATCGATCATTCCTTTGGCGATACGATCCTTGACGCTTCCGGCGGGATTGAAGTATTCGAGCTTAACTACAAGTTTAGCTTCAAGTCCGAGCTCTTTTTCGATATTTCCGAGCTCGAGCAGGGGAGTTTTTCCGATAAGGTCGCTTATTGTGCTTTTGATGTTCATAATGATTTCTCCTTGTAATAATATGTTTTTTTGTGTGTTGAGATATTATCCGACGTCAACATCGCCGCAGTATTTTAATTTCCATATTTCTGATAAATCCTATCTGTTTGGTATGAATGTATTATATCACTATTCCGAGCATTTGTCAATAGTTTTTTTCATTTTTTTTAAAAACTATTGCAATTCTTTTTAGTGTATGATATAATACATATAATTATAAGTATGTCTGTTATTCGCAATAAATGCCGGATTCAAGGAGGAAAACGCTGTGGCAGATAATGAAAATGTAAATAATGAGCAGGAGAACGCCGATTCCGAGCGTTTCAACTCAATGCTGAGCGCCGCAAAGAAGCAGGTAGGCTCTGACGGCGGGAGCACCAATCTCACGCAGTCTCAGATAGAGGCTATGCTCTCAGTAAACGACGACGATGAAGAAGACGATGACGCCGAGACCGAGACAGAGAGCAGCGAGAAGTCCGAAGAGACATCCGAAACACCTTCGGAAGGTGAAGGCGGGGAAGAGAGTGAGCAGTCGGAGGGAGCCGATGACGGCAAAAAGAAGAAGAAAAAAGAAAAAAAGCCTAAAAAGGAAAAAAAGCCGAAGGTAAAAAAGGAGAAAAAGCCGGTAAATAAAGTCCTGCTCGCAAGGGTGATCACTGTCGTGGGCGTTATCGCGGCGGGCGCGGCCGGATTTGTTTTGTCGCTCGTGATGTACGGGAACCTTATAAAATCCTCCGATGAGCAGTTTGCGATAAAGTGCGCCAATGCCCTCAACAGCAGGCTCCAGATAAGCCAGATAAATACGAAGCTCAGCGTATATAAGGCGTTTGTCCGCAACGGAGCCTCCGCCGATGTTTGTATGCTGTACGCCGTGACCAGCTTCGGCGGTAACGATAAGACTGATATGTACCGTATAGTCGTTTCTCACGATGACCCCAATACCATAAATTTGTATTATACCCTTGACGAGAACAGTGCGGATTATCAGAGACTGCTGAACAGCGATAAGGGTGAGGATCGTGTTCAGGCGAGCCTGCTCAAGACTTATTCCGATGAGATATACCTCTGTGATACCGAGATAAGGAGCGGCCCCACCGATTGGAAGCGCGTGGATCCCGTGATAATCAACAAGAACATAAACTCGTCGCATAAATAACGTGCACAGTGATGTGCTTTTGTGAACAAAACTTTGGGAGGGATAATAAGATATGGTAATGGCTAATTATTCGATAACGCAGCTCATGTTTATGTTTTTCCTTTTCTGCAACTACGGCTGGATACAGGAATCCATAATCGAGTCGCTTTATCACAGACGTGTCATAAACCGCGGGTTTCTCAAAGGTCCGTACATACCAATATACGGCATCGGCGGTATGACTTTGCTGTTTTTATGTATGCCGTTTGAAAAAAACGGGTTTGCGGTATATTTTGTGGGTATGATAAGCTGTACCGTGCTGGAATACTTTGTCGGCTGGCTTATGGAGACCCTTTTCCACAAGCAGTTCTGGGATTACAGTATGCTCAAGCTCACCTACAAGAACCGTATATCGCTGCTGTCCTCGCTTTTCTGGGGGCTTATGGCGCTTTTTATGGTGTATGTGCTGTACGGCATCGTGAGCTCGCTCGTCAAGAGCGCAGACCCTATGTTTATCGGTATATATGACCTTATAATGACTGTGGCTATGTGCGTTGACGCGGTAATAAGCATATCCGGACAGATAGCGTTCCGGGAAAAGCTGAAAAAGCTCCCCGTTGACAAGGCAAGGCGGCTCATGACCGAGAAGTTCATTCAGCTTGGCGGCGCGGTCGCTAAAAGGCGTGAGAGATTCTCCGAACTGCTGATGAAGATGAAGCTTACGGTCGAGGAAAAGGATCTCGAAGGCGAAGACCCGGTAGAAGAGAGTAATATTGACGGGAATGATGATGAAGAAACTAACGAAAGCTGATCGTGACCTTTTTCTCGACACGATAGAGCCAATTATCGGGAACGAGAATATGCAGGAAACAAAGAAGCTGATACAGCACGGGAATGTCTCGGTTTTTGCTCATTCTCTCGCTGTTGCCGCATACAGTATGAAGCTCGGTGCGATGCTGGAATGGGATATCGACAAGCGGAGCCTTATCCGCGGCGCCGTACTGCACGACTTTTTCATGTATGACTGGCACCGCGTAAACGATATAGGCGACGGACTGCACGGCTTCGCGCACCCCAATACCGCGTCAAAGAACGCACTGCGGCATTTCAGGCTGAACAAGCTTGAAATAGACATAATCAGAAAGCATATGTGGCCGCTGACCTTCACGAAGCTGCCGAAATACCGCGAAAGCTGGCTCGTGTGTATTGCCGACAAGTATTGTTCACTGCTCGAAACGCTGGGTCTCAGCACTTACAACGATGACACGTTCGTAAAAATGGGCAGAAATCGTATCACCAAAACAATATTGTGAAATTTTTCAATATATTGTGTAAAAGGTATTGACAAATGCACATATATATGGTAAAATACTCATATCGACAAAATAGTCCTTATCAAGAGCGGTGGAGGGAACGGGTCCTGTGAAGCCGCGGCAACCTTCGGAAACGAAAAAGGTGCCAATTCCCGCGCCGTGAGATCCGCGGCGGAAGATGAGGGAGTTTATGGAAATAATGCTCCCGGAATAGGGAGCTTTTTTGTTGAAATATTTTAACAACCAGAAAGGAAAAACAAAATGGCAAAGTTCTTATTCACTTCCGAAAGCGTAACAGAGGGACACCCCGACAAGATCTGCGATATGATCTCCGACAGCATACTCGATGCGATGCTCGAGCAGGATCCAATGTCACGCGTAGCCTGCGAGACCTGCACAACTACCGGTATGGTAATGGTCATGGGCGAGATAACCACAAAATCGTATGTTGACATTCCCGCTATCGTTCGTAAGACGGTCAAGGAGATAGGCTACGACAGCTCCGTTTACGGCTTCGACTGCCATACCTGCGCGGTGCTTACATCTATCGACGAGCAGTCTCCCGATATCGCGATGGGCGTTGACAACGCTCTCGAGGGCAGGGAAGAGCACGCTATGGACACAGGCGCCGGCGATCAGGGTATGATGTTCGGTTTCGCCTGCAACGAAACTCCCGAGCTTATGCCTCTGCCGATATCGCTTGCCCACAAGCTCACCAAGAAGCTGACGGAAGTACGCAGAGCCGGTATCATCGACTATCTGCTCCCCGACGGCAAATCACAGGTAACGGTGGAATATGTTGACGGCAAGCCTGCCCGCGTAGATACCGTAGTAATATCCTCACAGCACAAGGAATGCGCAACGCTCGAGCAGATACGTGCTGACATTATCGAAAAGGTCATCAAGACCACTATCCCCGCAAACCTTCTCGATGAGAACACAAAGTATTATGTGAACCCGACCGGACGTTTCGTTGTAGGCGGTCCCCAGGGCGACAGCGGACTTACCGGCCGCAAGATAATCGTTGATACATACGGCGGATATTCCCGTCACGGCGGCGGAGCCTTCTCCGGCAAGGATCCCACAAAGGTTGACCGTTCCGGCGCATACGCGGCTCGCTATGTTGCAAAGAATATCGTAGCCGCAGGCCT
>JAFTAG010000170.1 GCA_017458655.1 Ruminiclostridium sp.
GCGGGTGTAGTTGTGGTGCTTATGATGCTTATAGGCGAGATAAGCACGCTGTTCGATACTATCAGGGAAGTTTTCAGTTTGTAGAAAAATATGAACATTGCTGCAATAGTCGGCGCGGGTGCGGTGGCAGCGGCTCTTGCCGCCGTGCTGAAACGCTCGGGTGCCGAATACGGGCTGTTTGTGTCGATAGCCGCCTCGCTGCTGATACTGTACGCGGTGCTGACATCGATCTACCCGGTGACGGAGCTTATCGGCGAGCTTGCGGAGGCTGCGGGCGCGGAGAGCGAATACATCGGCGTGCTGTTCAAGGCAATGGCGGTGTGCTTCATCACGCAGATAGCGGCGGAGAGCTGCCGTGACAGCGGTGAGGGCGCGATAGCCTCAAAGATAGAGCTTGCCGGAAAGGTCGCGGTGCTGCTGATATCGGTGCCGATGATACGCGGCATACTCGGGATAGTAAAGGAGCTGATACTGTGATGAAGCCGATCCTGCTCCTTGCCGTTTGTCTTGTGGCAGTCTCCGTTCTCTGCTTCCCGTGCGGTGCGCTGTTTGACCCGGACGAGCTGTACGGGTCATTGCCGGAGGAAGCGTCGGAGATACTCACCGAACACGGTGTAACGCCCGGCGGCGGTGCGGAAAATATCGGCGTCTCGGACATATTCGGCGAAATTGTGAACGCGTTGAAGGAAGCCTCCGTAAAGCCGCTGCGTATGTTCGGGGCACTGTTCGCGGTAACTCTGCTGTCGGTGGTGCTTACAAACCTCGGCGGAACGCAGGTTTACAGGCTGGTCACGGCAGCCGCGGCGGCGGTAACGGTGTCGGTGTATCTCGGCTCGGTGGTGGAAACCGCAAGAACAGCGCTGCGGGCGGCGGCGGACTTTATGCTGACCTATATACCCGTGGCGGCGGGAGTTACCGCGGCGGGCGGACATACGGCATCGGCGGCGGTGTACAGCTCGGTCACGGTGGGGGCCATACAAGTGCTCGCGTGGCTGATACCGACGGCGGTGATACCGCTCACGAGCTGCATACTCGGCATTTCGGCGGCGTCCTGCATAGGCGGTATGCCGGGTCTCGACAAGCTCGGCGAGGGGATAAAAAAGGCCGTGACATGGGGGCTGGGACTGATAATGACGCTGTTTCTCGGGATCCTGTCCGTTCAGACCGTGATAACCGCCTCCGCCGACAATGCGGGAATGAAGGCGCTGAAATTCACGGTATCGAACGCGGTGCCGATAGTGGGCGGCGCGGTATCGGACGCACTGACCACCGTAAAGGGCAGCATTGCCGTGCTCAAAAGCGGGGTAGGCGGCTTCGGGATAGCCGCGGGAGCCTGCGTGCTCGTCCCGCCGCTGCTGACGGCGCTCTGCTACCGGTTCTTCCTGTTTGCAGCGGGAGTGGTCGGTGAAATGTTCGGCTGCGAGGAAACGAGTAAGATGATAAAGGCGGGCAGCGGCGTGATGACTATAATAAACGCGGCGCTGTGCTGTTTCCTGCTGTTCATCGTTGTTTCCTCGGCTATACTTATGATGTTCTGCAGAACATAACACCACGCTTTTCACCGCCGGCGGCGGGGAAAGCAAAGGATACGGAATATGAGCGAAGTATTGTTTTCAATATGCGCGGCGTCGATAATGACCGCGATATACCGGTATCTGGCGCCAACGGAAAAATTCGGCTCACAGATAAAGCTGCTGCTGGCGTGCTTTTTCGTGCTGACGGTAACGGGCGTGGTCGGCCGCGCTCTCGGTGCTTGGGAGCTACCCGATCTCGCCAAGTCCGACGGCTCGTACACCGATTACAGCGTCCGTGTGCGGCAGCTCACCGCAGAGGAGACCGCGAAGGAGCTGAGAGGCGCGATACGGGAGCGTCTCACCGAAAAAGGCATCAGACCCGAAAAAATATACATCGACGTTAATATTTCGGACACGGGCAGCATATCTATTATTGAGATAAGGCTTGTATTCGATGACGAGGGGTACGCGCTGTATGCCGACAGGGCGGTGGCTCTTGTAAGGCAGATGACGGGCGCGAAGACAAAGGTGACCGCGGAGACTGTTCAGCGGCTGCCGATAAAGGAACGGGAAGGTCAATGAAGGCTGTATTGGGCTTTGGAGAGGTAAAGGAGCTGTTGAAGACAGACAAGGGCGTGCGGGTGATACTTGCCGCGGGAGCCGTTCTGATACTGCTCATAGCGTTCGGCGGGATATTTACCGGCAGCGGCAGCTCCGGCAGGTCATCAAAGGCCGCCGTCTCCGTGAGCGATATAGGAAAGTGCGAGCGTGAGCTTGAACAGCGCCTCGCGGATATCCTCGGCGAGATAGAGGGCGTCGGGAATGTCCGGGTTATGGTGACGCTCGATACATCCGAGCAGACCGAATACGGCAAGAACGCGGATATGCTGATATCCGTGACCGCTCCGGCGGTGAGGGGAGTGATAGTGGTATGTGACGGCGGCGACAGCATCACGGTCAAGGAGAAGGTGGTGAACGCGGTCTCGGGGGTATTCGGGATAAACACGCTGCATATCAGCGTAACAAGATAATGTTCACCCGATTTGCAAAGGTGAACAAAATAATCATCGGAGGATAGTACAGTATGAAATTCAAGAGAAGGCTAAATCTTATAATCGGCAGGAAGCAGATAGTCATCGCGGGGGTCGCGGTGCTGCTCGGGGCGGCTGTCTATGTCAATTTCCTGTATGCTGGCTCGAAGCAGGTGAAGACCGCGGAGCCGGACGATACACAGACCGCGTCCTACGGCGAGATACGCTTTGTTGACGCGAAAACGGCGGACGACAAAACGGTGAACATCACCGATACGGCGTCCGACGAGTATTTCGCGCAGGCAAGGCTCGACAAGCAGAAAAGCCGCGATGAGTCGATCGAGGTGCTGCAGAGCTTCTGGTACGGCGGTGACAGCACTCCCGACGAGCTCGCGGTAATTTCCGACGATGTCAGGGCGGTAAGCGGGTACATAGAGAAGGAGTCGAGGGTCGAGAACCTGCTCAAAGCGCAGGGCTTCACCGACGCGCTCTGCTACCTCACAAACAATTCCGCGAACATCGTAGTGCGCACACAGGGGCTCGATACTGCGCAGGCTGCACAAATCAAGAGCACACTTTTAGGTGAAATTGCTGTCCCTGCAGAAAATATTACAATTGTTGAAATAAAATAGTTGTACTTTTTGAATTTTTGTGGTATAATAGATAAGAATGTTTTTTTACCGCATAAATTCGGAGGTATTTCTATGGAAAACAACACTGCTTCCACACTTTCGGGCTCGCTTAAGGTGTCCTCGGACGTTATCGTGAAGATAGCGGAGGCGGCTATCGCGGAAACGGAGGGCGTGGCTGTAAGCTCTGCGGGCGGTAAGCTGTCCGTTCTCGGCGGGGCTCCGCTCTCGCAGAAGGTCATAGCTCCCACAAAGGTGAGAATGAACGGGGATTCCGCGGTCATCGAGGTATCCGTTATCACCGACATCGGCTGCCGCGCATTCGAGGTGGCACGCTCGCTCCAGGAGCACATAAAGTCCGCGGTGCAGAGTATGACCGGCATCACCGTTTCAAAGGTCAATGTCAAGGTAGTGGGTGTAAAAGGCAAATAAACGCAGCGACCCTCCGTAAAAAGCAGCGGGGGGACGCTTGGCGTTCACAGAATGTTAAAAAAGGAACACTGAAAATGAGCGAAAAACTTACAAGGCACGATGTGCGGGAGGGCGTATTCCTCCTGCTGTTCCAGAACGAGCTTTCCGGGAGCCCCGTTGAGGAGCTTGCGGAGGCCTGCGAGGAAGCATACGAGATGGTCGTTACAAAGGAAATGATATCCACCGCGAACGCCGTTATCGCGAAATACGGCGAGCTTGACGGTATTATCGGCGAATTCAGCGAGACCCGCGAGGTGCAGCGTATCTCAAGGGTGAACAAGACTATCCTGCGGCTCGCGATATACGAGATGACGTACAGCGACAGGATACCCGCCCCCGCGGCGGTCAACGAGGCTGTGGAGCTTGCCAAGAAGTACGCGGATAAGCCCGACAGCGCCTTTATAAACGGCATTCTCGGAAATTACATAAAGAGGCTCGGAAAAGATGCCGATAAATAAGCCGTTCACGGTAACGGTCACGCAGCTCAACCGCAAGATAAGCTTTATGCTCTCCGGTGAGAAAAGCTTTGCCGACCTGTGCGTGCGCGGTGAGATATCCAACCTCACCATAAATGCGCGCTCCGGGCATATCTACTTCACTCTGAAGGACGAAAATTCGTCGGTGAGAGGGGTAATGTTCAGCGACCGCGCCGATAAGCTTAGCTTCGTTCCCGAGGCGGGAATGTCGGTAGTGGTGCGCGGCTCGGTGAAATGCTACGAGCGCGACGGCGTTTATCAGATCTATGCCGCGGAAATGACGCGGGCGGGCGCGGGTGCTCTCGCGGAGGAGTTTGAAAAGCTCAAAGCCCGTCTCAATGCGGAGGGGCTGTTCTCGCAGAAGCGTGAGATACCGAAGATACCCGACAAGATCTGCGTGATAACGTCCGAAACGGGCGCTGTGCTGCAGGATATCCGCAACGTGCTGTCAAGGCGCTGGCCGCAGGTAAAGGTGATACTGATACCCGCCGCGGTGCAGGGCGATACCGCCCCCGCGTCGCTCGTGAGCGCGTTTGAGAAAGCCGATACCACCGATGCCGATGTGATAATATTCGGGCGGGGAGGCGGTTCCGCGGAAGACCTCTCCTGCTTCAACAGCGAGGCTGTTGCAAGAGCGATATTCGGCAGCCGCATACCCACGATATCGGCGGTAGGGCATGAGACAGACTTCACGATAGCCGATCTCACCGCCGACAAGCGTGCTCCCACACCGAGCGCGGCGGCGGAGCTCGCCGTTCCCGACAAGGACGAGGTCATATCGGCGCTTTCCGACAAAAAGCGCGCGATAGGGCAGCAGCTTTACCGCGTTATCGAAAAAAAGACCGCGGCAATGCGCATTATTGGCTCGGAAATACGCGCGAAAAGTCCTGTTCAGAGATTGAAGACGGATGAACAAAAGCTTATCGGAGTTTCCGACGCGATACGCTCGAAAATGTCTGTTATCACGTTCCGGTACGGCAGCAGGGTGGATGCTCTCGAAAGCTCGGTGCGTATAAGAATGCACAGTCTTCTTGATACAAAAGAACGTTCTTTTGTGAATACGGCGGCGGTAATAGAAGCGCTCAACCCGCTTGCGGTGCTGCTGCGGGGCTACTCGATAACGTATCGTGACGGGAAAGCCGTTGTGAGCGCGGAAGAGGTAAAGTCCGGAGACACGGTAAAAATACGGCTCTCCGACGGCGAGATCACCGCGGAAGTAAAGGACTCCGCAAAATTTGAAAAATAAAGGAATATTTATATGAAATTCGATGAAGCGTACAAGAGATTAAGTGAGATCTCAAAGGAAATGGACAACAGGGATCTGCCGCTCGAAAGGGCTGTGGAGCTGTATTCCGAGGCCGCGCGTCTGACGGAGGAATGCAGGAAGGATATTGAGGACGCAAAGCTTAAGATCGAGAAGATAGACGGCGGCAGGGTTTGAGATATGGACAGGCTCGATAAATACATAAAAATGGTCGAAAACAGGCTGTATGACATCTTTCCCGCCGAGGAGCCCGACCACGCGGAGGTCATCAGAGCGGCGAAATACAGCTTATCCGCGGGCGGCAAGCGAATACGCCCCGTGCTGACGCTCGCGTTCTGCGAGATGTGCGGGGGAAAGCCCGAAAAGGCTCTCGACGCGGCCTGCGCCATAGAATATATGCACACCTATTCGCTTATACACGACGATCTGCCGTGTATGGACGACGATGACCTGCGCCGCGGGAAGCCGAGCTGCCACAAGGCGTTCGGGGAGGCTACCGCGCTGCTCGCCGGGGACGCTCTCGCGATACTGCCGTTTGAGATGCTCGCTTCGTCGCTGGAAATATCGCCGTCCGCTGCGGTAAAGTGCATACGCGCGCTGTCACACCTGTGCGGTATGGACGGAATGATCGGCGGGCAGCAGACAGATACGGCGTATGCCGGAAAAGAGCTCTCCGGCGAAACGCTTATCGGAATGTACAGCCGTAAGACCTCCGCTCTGATAAAGGCGGCGTGCCTGTGCGGGGTGTATTGCGCGGAAAGCCCCGATGAGGAGCGTTACGCTGCACTCGCGGAGGAGTACGCCGAGGATCTCGGTCTCGCGTTCCAGATAATCGACGACATTCTCGATGTCACGAGCAGCGCGGAAGTCCTCGGAAAGCCGGTGGGCGTTGACGAGAAGCTCGACAAGCACACATACGTCAGGACTTTCGGGCTCGGCAGGGCGGAGGACGCGGCGGGAGAATACACCCGAAAAGCGGTCGAAGCGCTGAAAGGCTTCCCGGACAGCGAATTTGTGAAGAATATAACGATGCTGCTGCTTTCGAGAAAGAAGTGATACTTCGCCCCGGAACGGCAAATGCGGATCATATAAATCGGAGGAGGTACGCGCCCGCGGGTGCGGATAGAAAAATGTCGGATTATGTAAATGTCGTGCTTATGGCAGCCGTATGCAGCTGGCTGGTAGCGCAGCTGCTCAAAACAGTATCATACGCCGTGAAATACCATACGTTCAAGATAGAGCGTATCTGGGGCGCGGGCGGTATGCCGTCCTCACATTCGGCGTTCGTATGCGCTCTTGCGATAACTACCTGCCGTGTGAGCGGGTCGAACTCGGTGGAGGCTGCGCTTGCTATGTCATTCGCGTTCATCGTTATGTATGATGCCTGCGGTGTAAGACGTGCGGCGGGTCAGCACGCGCACGAGATAAACAGGCTGCGCAAGGTGGTAGATAAGCTCGACGACGAGATAATCGAGAAGATAGACGAGGAAGTCGATATCGAGGTAGATGAGACCGAGACCGAGTCCGAGATAAAGGAGCTCAAAGAGCTGCTCGGACATACGCCGCTGCAGGTAATGTGCGGCGCTCTGCTCGGCATCCTCATCGGTATGGTATTCCCGGTGTGATCAATTGGAAATTGATAATTAATAATGAATAATGAATAATTAATAATTGTGGTGTCCGCTGCGCGGACGTATCTGAATTGTGACAAAGCGGGAAAGTTTACGATCGCTTGAAAAATACAGATAAAACAACGAAAGGACGGCAATGATATGCTGCTTTCGGAAAACATTTCCTCGGAATATATAAAGACCCTCGATCTCGAGCAGAAAAAAGAGCTCTGCGCCGAGATAAGGAAATTCCTGATAGACAGTGTTTCGCAGACCGGAGGGCATCTTGCCTCGAACCTCGGTACGGTCGAGCTTACGGTGGCGCTGCACAGCGTTTTTACCACCCCCGCGGACAAGATAGTGTTCGACGTAGGGCATCAGTCATACACTCACAAGATGATAACAGGGAGATACGGAAAATTCGGCACACTTCGCTCAAAGGGCGGTATCTCGGGCTTCCCGAGACAGTCCGAGAGCGAGCACGACGCGTTCATCGGCGGCCACAGCAGTATCTCCGTTTCGGCGGCGCTCGGGATAGCAAAGGCTATGGAGCTCGAAGGCAAAGAGGGCAACGTCATAGCTGTCATAGGCGACGGCGCGCTCACCGGCGGTCAGGCGTATGAGGGGCTCAACAACGTTACAAAGCTCTCAAATAACCTGATAGTCGTGCTCAATGACAACGAAATGTCGATCTCCCGCAGCAAGGGTATGGTCGCGAAGCACCTCACCAAAATGCGCTCGTCACGCTCGTATTTCGAGAAAAAGGCGGCGGTCAAGGAGTTCCTCTCGCATTCCGAGATAGGGAAGGATATTTCCCGGTCGCTCAGCGGCACGAAAGACCTGATAAAATTTGCGATATACCAGAGCAACATCTTTGAAAGTCTGGGGCTGAAATACTACGGCCCTGTGAACGGCCACGACCTCGCAAAGCTGATAGAGGTCCTCGAGGTCGCAAAGCTCACCGACGCCCCCTGTATCGTCCACGTCAAGACCAAAAAGGGGAAGGGCTACCGACCCGCGGAGCTCAATTCAGGCGAATATCACGGCGTCGCAAGAACAGACCGTGTCTCCGTTCGCAGCGGTACATTCTCCGAGGCGGCGGGACTGGAAGTGATGCGGCTCGGCGAGAGCAACAGACGGGTGTGCGCGGTAACGGCGGCGATGAAATACGCCACCGGCCTCGAGCACTTTGCAAAGGCGTTCCCGGAGCGTTTCTTCGATGTCGGGATAGCCGAGCAGCACGCTCTGACGTTTTCCTGCGGGCTCGCAAGTCAGGGGTTGATACCCGTATTCGCGGTGTATTCGACCTTTTTGCAGCGCTGCTTCGACCAGCTGATACACGACGCGTCGATAGAAAAAAAGCACCTTGTCCTGCTTATTGACAGAGCGGGGTTCGTCGGTGAGGACGGCGAGACGCACCAAGGGCTCTACGATGTGCCTATGCTGTCGATGATACCGAATACCGAGATATATTCGCCCTTCGATGAGACAACGCTGAAAGCCTGCATACAGCGAGCCGTGAACGAAACCGACGGGATAGCCGCGGTACGATACCCGCGCGGCTGCTGCCCCGAGGGAGTTGACGAGGAATACCGCGACTTCTACTACAACGGCGGCGGCAGCGATACTCTGACTATCACCTACGGGCGTATATCACACGAAATGGTGGATATCGACGGCGCGGATTCGCTGATACTGCTGAAAATATTCCCCATACCCGAGGAAGCCGCAAGGATAGCCGCGGGCTATAAGCGGGTCATCTTCTTTGAGGAGGGTATGCGGCACGGCGGCATAGCGGAGAAGCTGCTGCCGATGCTGAACGCGAACGGGTTCCGCGGAAAATACGAGATCGCTGCCGTGACGGGAGCCGTCGGCGCGGCGGATACCGAAACACAGCTCAAAGACGCGGGACTCGACCGCGGCGGTATGACCGAGAGGGTGAAAAGAGCGCTATGATAAAACGCATTGATGTTATAATGGCGGAAAAGGGCTTCGCTAAGAGCCGTACTGCGGCGCAGGCGCTTATCTACGCCGGGAGCGTCGCGGTGAACGGACAGGTGGTGGCAAGACCGTCTGAAATGTACGATGATGAATCCACAAGCCTCGAGATCTGCGACAGCAGCAACCTCACAAAATACGTCGGCAGGGGCGGGCTCAAGCTCGAGACCGCTGTAGAGGAGTTCGGCATCGGCCTTACCGGCGCTGTGTGCCTTGATGTGGGCGCGTCAACGGGCGGCTTCACCGACTGTATGCTCCGGTACGGCGCTTCAAAGGTGTATGCCGTAGATGTCGGAAAAGCGCAGCTCTCGCCGAAGCTGCGCAGAGACGAGCGTGTCATATCGCTCGAGGAGCTCGATATCCGCAAGGCGGACACTAATGATATCCCCGAGCCGGTGAGCTTTATCGCGGCCGATGTTTCGTTCATCTCGCTGAAAATGATCCTTCCGGAGCTGATACGCTTCGCCGATCGGGACGCCGTGTGCGTAACGCTGATAAAGCCGCAGTTCGAGATAGGAAAGGCGTTCATAGGCAGGAGCGGCGTAGTCAAAGACCCGAAGCTGCGTGAGCGCACCGTGAACGATATTTGTTCCTTCGCGGCGGGGCTGGGGCTTGAGGATATACGCACCGTGCGCTCCAAGATAACGGGCGGCGACGGTAACGTCGAGTACCTTATGCACTGCATAATACCGTAAAAGAATATCCTGTGTTTTCCTTTCACTCCGAATTCGGGAAAGGAATGAATCTGTAGAAATAAAAGGAGCATAGTGCTTTGAAAATACTGATCTGCCCGTGTACCGACAAGCAGAAGAGCATAACTGCGCTGCCGTCTGTGATAAGTAAGCTTAAAGACCTCGGGATAATGCCCATGCTTGCGGAAAGCGTCCGCAAGATCTGCATCGACGAGCGCGCGGAATATGTTCCCGACGAGAGTGCCGTTGATGTCTGCGATATGGTGATGACGATAGGCGGCGACGGTATGATACTCAAATGGGGAAGAAAAGCCGCCGCTGCCGGAAAGCCCCTCGTCGGCATAAACACCGGCCGTGTGGGATTTATGACCGCGCTCGGAGCAGATGAGCTCGACCGGCTCTCGGCGCTCGCGGACGGGACATACACCGTCAGCAGGAGAATGATGCTGTCGGCGGATATCCCGATGAAGGACGGTGTGGAGGAATTCCGGGCGCTCAACGACATTGTACTGTACAAGGACGCGAATGTCAAGCTTCCCGAATTTACAGTTAAGTCAAACGGCACAACGGTGCTGACTGTGCGCGCCGACGGTATGATATTCAGCACGCCTACGGGCTCCACAGCTTACGCGCTCTCCGCGGGCGGCACCATAATCGAGCCGACGCTCGAGTGCATTGAGCTGACTCCCCTCTGCCCGCATACGCTGTTCAGCAGGCCTATGGTCTTCGGCGGGAACGACACCATCACCGTGAGTTACGCGAGATATGAGCGCTGTTATGTCAATATAAGCGTTGACGGCAGCAGCAACATACTGCTCGAACCGGATACCGAGGTCGTTATACGGCGCTCGCCCGTGACCTTCGAGCTTGTCGAGACCGGTGAAAAAAGCTTTTACGGCGCGATCGCGAAAAACCTTATGGCATCGCTGAAGTAATAAATAATTATGATTACCCGGATAACTCACCACGCTGAAAATCCACGATCCACAATTGTGGTGTCGGCTGCGCCGACTGTCTGAAACGCGCTGCGACGCTCTGCCCTGTGTATGTGTCTGCCCGCGTTAATGGAGTTGATATATTTCGGGACAGTGCTTTGCGGTGTATGAGAGGGTGTTGGTATGAAACGCAAAAGACAGGCGGAGATACTTGCGCTTATCTCCGAATTCGAGATAGAAAATCAGGAAATGCTGCGGGACAAGCTCCGGGAGAGGGGCTATGATGTCACGCAGGCTACCGTTTCCCGAGACATAAACGAACTGTCGCTTGAAAAGGCACTTTCCGACAACGGCGTAGCCTGCTATATGCGGGCTTCCAGCGCGGGAAGACGGCAGTTCACGGGCATTTTCGGTCAGTCGGTGACGCGCGTTGACAGCGCCGGCAACATCGTCTGCATAAAGTGCAGAGCAGGGCTCGCAAACGCTGTCTGCGCGATGTTCGACGCTATGAATATGGACAGGGTTGTCGGAACTATCTCCGGCGACGACACTATCTTTATCCTCGCAAGAACGGAGGATGACGCCGTGAAGCTCGCGGAAAACCTTAAAAAGATGATATGATGATAATGAACGCAGTGCGGGCATTGCTGAAACAGAACGGGATTTATTGGAGCAGACAATGAAAATAATAGCAATCGGAGCCGTCACGGCAGGCGGAAAAACAACAGTAGTAAACGCAATAAAAGCCCGACTTCCGGGAACAGCATCACTTCACTTTGATGACTACTCATTCGTCGGAGAACCTGATGACTTTACCCAATGGGTCTCGAAACCTGAGGAGTTTTATAATGTATGGGACTTATCACCGTTAAAAGCAGATGTTGACAGAATCATCAACAGCGGAGAGTATGATTATCTGCTGTTGGATTATCCGTTTGCATATAAGAATAAAATGATGAAGGATTATCTGGACTGCTGTATTTTTATTGATACACCGTTGGACATCGCAATGGCCCGGCGGGTGCTTCGGGATATGAAAGATGCTTCTGCGGATGATATCCGTAATGAAATGAATACATATCTGAATTCTGCAAGAGTTTGTTATGTTCAGATGCTTAAAGATATTTTACCGACTTCTGACTATGTGATCGACGGGTCAAAGGATCTTGAGGACATGATCAATGAGGTTATGGAAATAATTTTAAAACGTTGAATTCCGATCTGTTTCGGAAATACTTGCGGCGCGGGCAGATACACACATTCAGTACAGACTCCCGCCGCGTTTCAGATAAGTCCGCCAAAGGCGGACACCACAACTGTTACCTGTAAACTGTAAACTATAAACTAAAAAAGCGTGGAGATATGTTAAAGGAACTGTATATTGAAAATCTCGCGGTCATCGAGAAGGCCGACATAGCGTTCACCGAGGGCTTCAATGTGTTCTCGGGTGAGACGGGCGCCGGCAAGAGCATACTTATAGGCGCGATAAACGCTGTACTCGGCGGCAGGGCGCACAAGGAGCTGATACGCACGGGGACTTCAAAAGCGAGCGTGTCGGCCGTGTTCGACAGCATACCGCCGTTGGTTGCGGAGAAGCTTGCCGACAACGGCTATACCGCGGACGGGGAGCTGCTGATAAAGCGCGACATTTCCGCGGACGGGAAGGGCACCGTGCGCATAAACGGGCAGCC
>JAFTAG010000171.1 GCA_017458655.1 Ruminiclostridium sp.
CGCCCATTCGTACCGCCCTAAAGCCGTCATATTGCACAGATTTTCCTTGACATACGACAGTATGCCTGCGAAAAATTTGTACAATCTGCCGACTTTATGTCGGCACGCCTGAACGACAATAGGTTTTTAGAGGAGCCCTTATACCGATCCTTTATCAAAATAATGAAAGGTTTCGTGTCTCGTCACGATCAGAATAGCGGCGAAGCCGCACCACAATTATCAATTATCAATTATTAACACCGATCCTTCATCTTTTTATGAAGGATCGGTGTTAACGGCTGTTACCGCGGTACGCGGCCGTGTAAAAACGGGGAAGAGATTATGGTGAGAAGAAATACGGCAAAAATCACAAAAAGATCCGGACGTCTGAATATAATAGCGATAATCGTGATAATGCTGCTGGTATTGTCGGTCATTTTCCTGAATGTTTCGCTGTTTTACAGTATGATAAACGATCAGGCGGAGCTGCTCGGCCGTGAGCAGCTCGATACGGTCTCGAACCGCCTCCAGATAATGCTGAAGGATTCGGAGATAATACTGCGCAAGCTCGCTTCCGAGTCCGAGAACCTTATGCAGAAGAACGTGGGACCCGCCGAAATGCTGCGTTACTACACGGTGTTCAAGACGGAGCCCGTCTATTCGTCCTGCAAGAATATCTACATAGCGGGAGACGACTGGATAGCGGCGCCGGATTTCGACGACCCGAACTTTGTCGCGAAGGACAGAGTGTGGTATCAGGGCGCCAAAAAGAAAGGTGCGGGAAATACCTATATCTCCTCGCCGTATCTTGACGTTATCACCGGAAGTATGTGCTTCTCGATATCCATTCTGCTTGAGGACGGGGAAACGGTAGTAGGTGTGGATTTCGGCCTCGATACGCTCCAGACCTGCATAGGCGAGATGTCCGAAAACGGCAGGGATCCCCTTATCGTAAGCTCGGCGGGGCAGATAGTCGCGTATTCCGAGGCGAACGCTATCGGCGAGAAGCTTTCCGCCGCTCTGCCTAAATATACCGCCATATTCCGGAACATAGTGTCCTCCGGCGAAAAGACGATGTACTTCAACGCTTCTATCGCCGGGACGGACAGCACCGTATATTACAACTGCATAGCGAACGAGTGGTACCTCATCTCCGTGGTGAGCAACTCCGTACTGTATATGGATTCCTATTTCCAGCTGATACGCAACTCCCTGCTCAGCCTCGGTATCGTGGCGGCTGTCGTGATCATGTATGCGGTGACGTTCCGCAGCCGACAGCGCACCGAAAAGACGCTCGTTACCTTTGAGCGGCTCTTCTCGGATATGTCCGCGGAGCTGCGCGCGCCTATGAAGACCATAGCGCGGTACTGCGAGGATCCCGCGGTCAAGGATGACGATGCCACCGTGAAGCTTCGCGGCGCGGCGATAAACATCGAGAACATACTCACGGACGTGATGTCGGCGGCCTCCAAATCCGAACCGAATATGATGCGAAATGCCCGCAGATACGAAAACAAGCACAAAAAGCACAGCTTTTCCGATATGCGCAACAAGCTCGTTATGGTGGGCGTTATCGTCATTCTTACCGTGACAATGGCCGTTTCCATAGTGCTTTACACTTACGCGGTCATTGGCGGCGGCGACAACCGTATGGCCGGCGACGTGAACGGCTATGTCAGCGAGCTCAATATCTGGATAACCGAGCAGAAGAGCACCGTCGATATGTTCGCGAAGAGCATTTCCGCCTCTCCCGAGCTGCTTTCGGATTACGACAGGACCGTGACATGGCTGAACAGGATAACAAGGCAGTATGACGACATTTCCGTCACATATATGGCAAATCCCGAATGGGAGCACACCGTTGTGATGAACAACGGCTGGGAGCCGGATAAGGGCTGGCTCGTCGAGGAAAGACAGTGGTACATAGATACGATGGCTTCCGAAAAGGAGGACGGCTTCAACATCTCGACGCCGTATTTCGACGAGCAGACGGGGCTGTACTGCGTTACGTTCTCGGAGCGCGTGTATGATATGAACGGCAGCTTCCTCGGCGTGTTCGCCGCAGACTTTTATCTCGATAAACTGATAGACATACTCGGCAAAAGCTACAGCGATATCGGCTACGCGTTCCTTATCGACAGCAGCGGACGCATCATCAACCACCCGAACAAGGATTTCGAGCTGTCCGCGGACAATTCCGTCTCGATAGAGCAGGCGGGATATATCGATGTCATCTACGCCGACAAGGTCGTATTCATGACCGACTATGACGGCGCCAGAAAAGCGGCGATATCCAAGTCCGAGCCGATGTCGAATTTCAATATAATCTGCATAAGGGACGCGTTCGCGATATACGGCGAGATAGCGCGCTTCAACACACTGAATGTGCTGCTGTTCATCATCTGTATCGGCAGCATCATATATATCCTTTATACGCAGATGAAGTGGCAGAAGAAGGCGAATGAGCTGCTCAGAGAGGCGGCCGATACCGCCGAGCGCGCCGGAAAAGCCAAGTCGCAGTTCCTGGCGCAGATGTCGCACGAGATACGCACTCCGATAAACGCCGTGCTCGGTATGAACGAGATGATACTCCGCGAGAGCGGGAGCGGGAACATCATCGAATACTCCGAGAACATACAGAACGCGGGCAGAACGCTGCTCTCGCTCATAAACAGCATACTTGACTTCTCGAAGATAGAGGACGGGAAAATGGAGATCGTTCCCGTGAACTACGACACCGCCTCGATGATAAACGACCTTGTCAATATGATACAGGACAGGGCGGTCAGGAAGGGGCTGGAGCTGCGCCTCGAGATAGACCCGAGGCTCCCGAAGACCATGTACGGCGACGATGTCAGACTGCGTCAGGTCATCACGAATCTGCTCACCAACGCGGTGAAATACACCGATACGGGCACGGTATGGTTCAGAATGGTCGTACAGAGCATGGAGAGCAGCAGCGTGATACTGCACGTCGAGGTGGAGGATACCGGTATCGGCATACGCGAGGAGGATATGAACGGCCTGTTCAGCTCCTTCCAGCGCCTCGACCTTGAAAAGAACCGTAATGTCGAGGGCACCGGGCTCGGTATGTCCATAGTCACAAAGCTGCTCGTGATGATGAAGAGCGAGCTGAAGGTCACGAGCGTTTACGGGGAGGGCTCCCGCTTCTGGTTCGATATAATGCAGGGCGTGGCGGAGTCCGACGGTATCGGCGACTATACCCGCAGGCTCGCCGAGAGCAGGAATTCCGAACGCGAGGGTATGTATGTCTATGCGCCCGACGCGAGGGTACTGATAGTCGATGACAACAATATGAACCTGATGGTGGCTAAGGGCCTTATGAAGCGCACGGGAATGCGCATCGACACGGCGCTCAGCGGCAATGAGGGCATAAAGCTCGCGGGTGAGCACTTCTACGACATCATCTTCCTCGACCATATGATGCCCGAGCTCGACGGTATCGAGACGCTCGACCTGCTCAAAGAGCGCGGGCTCGTTCCCAAAGGCACGGCGATAGTGATGATGACCGCGAACGCGATAGTCGGTGCCAAGGAGGAGTACCTGAACGCGGGCTTTGACGATTACCTTTCCAAGCCTATCGACGTAAAGCAGATGGAGAAGCTGCTCTCGAAGTTCATTCCCGCCGAAAAGCTGTCCTACAGGAACGAAAGAGGCGACGCGGTACCGTCCGGCGGCGGAGACAGAGCCTTGTCACGGGTGGATAAGGCTCCCGAGGTCAAGGTGAGCAGGCTCGACAGGCTGAAGCTGATACCCGAGCTCGATATTGCCGCGGGACTTCGCTACTGTATGAACGATGAGGGCTTCTATACAGAGCTTGTGAGGGCATATATCGACAACAACCGTCTTGCGGCGCTCGATACGCCCTACGACCCGGAGGATCCCGGAGAACACCGCGCGGACGTCATCAAGGTGATGAACGCCTCCCGCAGCATAGGAGCCGCTTCTGTCGCAAAGGCCGCAAAGGAGCTTGCGGACGTGCTCGCGGGGGACGACAGCAGACTTGTCCGCGAAAAGCACCGTGACCTGCTGAAATCCTACCGCCGTCTGCTCGGCGCGATAAGCAACGCTCTGAAATAAGGGCAGTGAGGTGATGATATGAAGAAAAACAATGGCATCCGCCCGGGGCTCCTGCTCGCGGTGATGCTCGTCATACTTGTGTTCTTTCTCGCTATCGCGCTGGTAACATCAAACCTTATCGCGTCCAAGACCGAGGCCGAGACCTACGACCACTATCAGCTGCTCGCGAACGATACCGGCGAGAAGATAAACTCGTGGCTTTCGTCAAAAAAGGAGATAATCGAGAACCAGCGGGCCGCGCTCGAGATAACGGGAATGTTCTCGCCGGAGCAGCTCACCGAGTACCTTTCGAGAGCTGTCAAGGAGCGCGGCGATCTTAACGAGATATGTGACCTGTATTTTGTCGATACCGACAATGTCCTGTCAACGGGCAACGGCTTCTACACGCCCGAGGGCGTCGATCTTCGCGAGCGCCTGTGGTACCGCAGCTGTATCGGCACGCGGGGAATGTACTATTCGTCGCCGTATCTTGATATTTCCACCGGCAGCTACGTTATGACGATATCCGTCGCGGTTTACGACAGCAGCGACGTGTTCAGGGGCGTTCTCGCGATAGATATCTACACCGACGCGTTCCTCAATACCGTCAATTACACGGTCGTGCCGACGGACAGCTATGTGTTCCTGCTCGACGGGAACCTCGGGCTCGCGGCGCACGCCAACCCCAAATACGGCTATGTGGATAACGCGCCGGTGGCTATCTCCGACCTGCCCGATAATATCTACGCCGATATCGAGAGCACTATAGTCCTCGGGAAGAACGAACGTACCCTCATAACCGACTACGACGGCGTAAAACGCGATATGTTCATAAGCCGGATAGACTGCTGCAGCTGGTATGTGGTCGCGGCTGTCTCCGACAACTTTATACATTCGTCGGAACGCCTGATGATCTTCGCTATCATAGTCGCGCTGTTCATCAGCCTTGCCGTGGGCATATTCTGGACGTTCATCGGTACCAAGGGCATTATGAGGCGGCTTTCCGCGGCTATGGAGGCTGCCAACGCGGCGAATGAGACAAAGAGCTTCTTCCTCGCGAATATGTCGCATGAGATACGCACGCCCATAAATGCCGTCATCGGTATGAATGAGATGATAATGCGTGAGAACAGCGACCCCGCTATCAACGACTACACGCAGGATATCGCCGCCGCGAGCCGCAGCCTTATCGGTATCATCAACGATATACTCGATTTCTCGAAGATAGAGTCGGGGAAGCTTGAAATGGTGGAGACCGAGTTCAATATAACCTCAATGGTCAACGATATCGTCAGCCTCGCGGTATCGAGACTCGGTGAGAAGCCGCTCGAGCTGTTCGTGCGCGTGGATCCGACCATACCGACGGTCATTATTGGCGATGAGATGCGTATAAAGCAGATAATCGTAAATCTGCTCACAAACGGTATAAAATACACCAACGAGGGGTATGTCTCGCTTACGATATCCTACGCGAAGCGGGACTACGGCATCAATCTCGATGTCGCGGTGAAGGATTCCGGGATAGGCATCACGCCCGACAATATCGAGAAGCTGTTCACGAGCTTTCAGCAGGTGGATACCAAGCGTAACCGCTCCGTTGAGGGCACCGGCCTCGGGCTTGCGATAACAAAGCGCCTTGTGGAGCGTTTCGGCGGGTTTGTGAACGTAAACAGCGAATACGGCGTGGGCTCGGAGTTCAGAGTGTCGCTCCCGCTCAAAGTTGCGGATAATAAGCCGTTCGTCCGTCTCGCCGATCCGGAGAGCATACACGCGGTCTGCCTGTTCGACCTCGGGGGGTACGATGTCGATACCGTGGACAGATATATGCGTGACCTTATCGATATGCGGGAAAAAATGATGATAGATATGCGCATTTCGACAAATATCGAGGAAGTGCGGGAGCTTGCGGAAAACGGGCAGGTCAATACCGTATTCGTTGACCGTCCGAGCTTTACCGGGAATGAGGCGTTTTTCGAGCGTATAGCGGGGAAAGCCGCGGTATTCCTTGTGCAGAACAGGATAAACGCGGTAAAGCCTTCAGACGGCATACGCGTCATTTACAAGCCGTTTTATTCGCTGTCGGCAGCTGCGGCGCTCAACGACGACAGCGAGGGCAGGACGGCCGATACCGCTCCGCAGGCGGGCTTTATCGCGCCCGACGCGAAGATACTCGTGGTGGACGATAACATCATCAACCTCAAAGTGGCGGTAGGTCTGATGAAGCCCTACGGAATGCAGGTGCATACCGCGGACAGCGGCCGCAAAGCCATCGAGATGCTCGAACAGAGCCGCGATTACACTATGGTGTTTATGGATCATATGATGCCCGAAATGGACGGTATCGAGGCTACCGGCATCATACGCGGGTTTGAAGGCAGGTATTTCAAGGAGCTGCCCGTAATAGCGCTTACGGCGAATACCGTCAACGACGCGCGCGATATGTTCCTGCGCTCCGGGTTTGACGACTTCCTCGCGAAACCGATAGATATAAGTATGCTCGACAGGGTACTGCGCAGGTTCCTGCCCGATGATATGCGCGTTCGAGCGGTCCGTTCCGCACAGTCCGAGCAGACTGCACAGCAGACGTCAGAGGGTGCCCGTTCAAGGGCTGTTCCCGCGGAAAAGCCGAAGGCTGCCAAAACTCCCGGGGCTCCGGCGATGCCGGAATTTGACCCGAGCGTCGGCATACGCTATACCGGCGGAGACGAGGGGCTGTACCTCGATATCCTCACGGAATACACCAAAAACGGCAACGATATGCGCGAATCGCTTATACGAGCCTGTATCGACAAGAACTGGAAGGATTTTGTCATAAAAGTCCACGCGCTGAAAAGCACATCGCTCAACATCGGCGCTCTGCCGCTCTCCGAGCTCGCAAAGAGACTTGAGCTCGCCGGAAAGGCGGGAGAGTACGACGAGGTGATACGCGGCTCGGGAGAGCTTTTCGACAAGTATGTGAAGGTGCTTGCGCTCACGACGGACTATCTTGCGGAAAAGGGCATCGTGCTGCAGAATGAAGGTGAAGAGGCTCCGGACGAGTCGGAACTCACCGAGGTGAGCCGGGAGCAGCTCGATGAGCTGATACGGCGTTTTCTGACCGCTTGTGACGATTTCGACAGGGAAGAGGCACTTCGTACGGCGGACGAGGCGAAGAGCGTCCGCTGCGGGGATATGATTCCCGCGGAGACGTTCATCAGAGCAAGCGAGCTTATAGAGGATTTTGAGTATGATGAAGCGGTGCGGCTCGTTTCCGGGCTGAGAGAGGGGGCGGACGGTAATGAGTAAGCAGAACATAGGTGTTTCCACGGACTGCGCCTGCGATCTGCCCGACGCGATGCTTGATGCGCTCGATATCGGCGTTATCCGTTTCTACGTACGTACCGAGACGGGGCTGTTCCTTGACGGAGACGAGATAACCGCGCAGAATGTGGCGGAATACTACCGCAGCGGCAGGGGAGCGCTCGTGACCGACGAGGCTCGCCCCGATGAATACGCGGAGTTCTTCCGCAAGCGTCTGAAACAGTATGACGAGCTCATACATATCACCATATCCTCCGGGTCGAGCTATGCCTATGAGCGAGCCTGCGCCGCCGTTGTGCAGCTCGGTATGCTTGCGGACAAGGTGAAGATAGTGGATTCGAGGACGCTTTCCACCGGAATGGCACACCTTCTGATAAAGGCCGCGGAAATGCGCGATTCGGGCTGCGGCACGGAGGAGATGATCGCCGCGCTTGAAGATATGCGGGAGCATCTTCATGTCTCGTTCATCACTCAGACCCCGAAACAGATGTTCCGCAACGGCTATATGGGCAAGTTCTTCCAGAGCGTTTGCGAGTCGCTTCATATGCACCCGATCTTCAGAATGAAGAACGGGAAAACAGGCTTCGGCGGCATCGGCTTCGGCGATATGCGCGGCGCGATACGCAGATACATCAGAAATGTTCTGATAAGTCAGTCGTATATCGACACAGGCAGGCTGTTCATCACTCACGTCGGGCTAAGTCTCGACGATATCGCGATGATAAAGAATGAGGTCGCCAAAAGAGCGGATTTCGACGAGATCATCGTCACCGAGGCTTCCGCCGTTATCGCGGGCACCTGCGGAGATCACTCAATGGGGCTGATATTTATGAAGAAATATTAAATGTGACCACAACGACAGTTAACAGTGTACAGTGTACAGTGTACAGGTTTGGTGTCCGCTTCGCGGACAGATTTAATTGTTTCTATACTTAGATGAAAATATAGCAGCGGATGTTGTTCGCGCTTTGCGGGAAACATGAACAAAAGCTCCGCCCCGCTTGGGGTCGAAGCTTTTTGATGCTTTGCGTTGTTCCTATCTAAGAAGCTTTGACGGGTCGAGCTTTGCGCGTATTTGGTCGTAAACGTTGGCATTCCTTTCCGTTATCATAGAGTCGTCAAGCTCTATGACAGCGTTTCCTATCTGCACCGAGGCTATGTTGTGAACATCTGTGATGTGATATTTCGAGCAGAGCTGCCACGAACAGTAGAACGTGCCGTCCTCGTTATAGTCGTAATTCCTCTGACCGCCGCCTTCCGGTATGACCGTTCCGTCGTTCATGGTGATATATACGGGCGGGTGGCCGAGATGCAGCTCGGTAATATCCTGCATATCGCGGTAAAGGTTGAAGTCAAAGTCGATGAATACGCCCAGCGGCGAGAAGCTTACCGTCCTCAGCCTTGATATGCCGTAGCCGCCGAGCCGTGTGGTCTCGGCTCCGTCAAGTGAGTAAGTACGCTCGAGACCGCTCACGTCCGGCAGCTCCACGGTAAACTCCCCGCACTCGGGATATGACGTGAAGCCCGTGCTGTCGGTGCAGCCCTTGCCGATAGTAAATGTGATCGCTTTTATATCGTCCGGTACGGTTATTTGTGTATCCTGCGTGATCGTGACACGGTCGGTGCCGATATCCGCGCCGGTGTAGGTGCCGCCCCAGCAGTTGATCAGAGTCCTGCCGTTTTCGTCCTTCCAGTCGAACACAAATTGGTGATCGTCCGTCCCGAGATCGATCAAGCCGCTGTTATTGATCGTCGTGTATCTCAGCGACAGAACATACCCGTCATACTGCACACCGTGCACTTCAAGCGTCAGATCGTCAAATGCGAACGTCTTTTCCACGGGAACGGATATCCGGTCGAGCAGTTCAAGCTCCTTCCCGGTCATCTCGTGATAGATCTCCGCACCCTCCGGAACATCTACCGTACCTTCATACATAAAAGGCTCGCTGAACCACGACGGGGCTTCCTTGTACGCGTCGGCGATCATTTTGCGCTCGCGGGAGTAATCGCTGATAAGCAGAGATTTGAAATCCCAGCTGCAGGAGGCTCCCACACTCACCACACCGACGCTCATTGCCGCCGCCGCGGCTATCGGAATGACCAATGCTTTATTCACGCGTTTCCTTCCCCCGTAAGACCTTGCCGCAGCAAGCAGCGCTTCCTCGTCAAGCCCCGTATGCAGCCTTCCGAGCTGTTCCTTATATATGCTCATATTCATTCCTCCTCCAGAAATCCTTTCAGCATCGCACGTCCGCGCATCAGCCGCGAAGTCACCGTTCCCGTGCTTATGTGCAGCAGCTTTCCTATCTGCTCAGCGGTATATCCCTCATAGTAGTGCAAATAGATGACCTCCCGGTAAATGGGACGAAGCCTCAGTATCGCACATTGCAGGTCGGCAAGTTCGTCGCTGTCACCGCCCCCGGGTGCGCCCTCAATGCCGGTGAGCTGCACGCGGCGCTTGTTCCACCAGTGCTTTGTGTGGTTGCGGCAAAGGTTGACCGTTACGCGGATAAGCCACGCCTTCCGGCCTTCCTCGCCGTCAAACAGCTTCCCGCAGCGGTAATACCGCAACAGCGCCTCCTGCACGATGTCGTCGCATACGGACATATCGCCCGTGCAGCTGTAAGCCAGCCGGAACAGCATATCACCGTATTTCCGGAATACCTCCGTCAGCTCCGCGTCGTTCATACCCTCACCCCTCACCGCCTTTCCTTTGAACGCGTTCTGTATATAAAACAACGCAGAGCACCGTTTTGTTGCATTATTTTTGAAATTTTTATGTTTTTTTAAATTTTTTTCAAAAAACTATTGACAAAGCTCGCTTTTTGTGATATACTGTAACAGTCGTCAGATGACGCACCTTTGCGGAGGTGGTGGAATGGCAGACACGCTACTTTGAGGGGGTAGTGGGCGTTAGCTCGTGTGAGTTCAAGTCTCATTCTCCGCACCAGTGAAAAGCTGATAACAGAGCCGTTTGTGGACAATGCCACAGACGGCTTTGTTATTTTGTTTAAATACTGCTTTTTTATGCTCCTAACAAAATTCTAACAAAGGATTTTTCCCTTTTATAACCAATTCAAAAAAATTTTCATTTTGTAATGACAAATTTTTAACAAGGAGTACAATTATGGCATATTATGATATACCAGAAGGAAAAGGGTTCGCAGCTGTTTGCAACGATGTTTTACGCGATAAAAAACTGTCGTTGAAAGCTAAAGCAGTGTTTGCATTAATGATCTCATTCCCGCCATATCCGAAGTATTTGATTACCGTTGCAAAACTAGCCAAGTACTGCAAAGAAACACCAGATACCATCACGAAAGCCATAAAAGAACTAGAAACAGCAGGATATGTAAAAAGGACGCAAATTCGGAACTCAAATGGTACGCTAGGATATATTTACGATATTAGCCAAGAACCGATTGATAAAGTCGTTTCTGCTGCAACTTCTTTTGACAAGACAACCCCCAAAAAAACTTTAATGGAAGAACCGTCGCTGGAAAAACCAGCACTGGAAAAGCCAGTACTGGTGAAACCACCAGTGGAAAAACCAGTACCGGTAAAACCACCGGCGGAAAAACCAATACTGGAAAATACAGATATAATAAAACAAAATAATAATATAAATAAATTAAAAAATAAATATATGATGAATGAAGATAAAGAAAAAAGGGATAACGGAACACTTGACACAAATCAAAGCGCTGATGAAATTGTTCGTCTGTACCACGAAATATGTCCAACTCTAAATAAAATACACAAGGTAACCGATGAGCGCAAAAAATTAATAGAGCCTATAGTCAAAGAGTATAGTTTTGAGGAGATTAGAACTGTATTTAAAAAAGCTAACGACAGCAAATTTTTAAGAGGCGAAGTTTCTGATCGCTTTAAGGCAGACTTTGAGTGGTTATTAGACTCTACTCACTTTCTAAGGACCCTAGAAGGATTTTATGATAACCGCGAGCCCCCAAAAGGTCAACCAAGCTATGACACCAATGAGATCGAACAGCGGACACTCAATAAGTATAAAAATCTAGATAAAACCGGGCCAAGCTATAACCTAGCAGAAATAGAACAGCAGTCGTATGATCTATACAAGGGTTTATAGGCAAACAATTTTACTAGGAGGTAAACCATGGCACACGCTCAAAAATTTAATAGAAGCAACATGGGACATATGCTACGGCATTATGCTCGCGGACCGGACGAGAATGTCAAGCGAAATAACGAGCACATTGACCCGTCACGAACGCACCTCAACTACAATCTAGCAGCAGAGTTACAATCGCTTGAGCAAAATAAGTTTATAGAAAAGCGCCTTTCGCAAGTAAATCATCTAGATTATATTAAGCGACCCAATATAATTCTATTTTGCGACTGGGTCGTTACCCTGCCGGATAATGTATCAATAGAGCGTTCCGATGAATTCTTCAAGGTTGCTTTTGAATTTTTATGTGAACGCTATGGTGCTGAAAATGTTATTTCGGCTTATGTTCACCGAGATGAAACGAGAGAACATATGCACTTCGCCTTTATTCCGGTGGTAAAGGATGAAGACGGAAAAGAACGGTTGTGTGCCAAGCAATGTGTCAACCGCGCTGATCTTAGAACCTTCCACCCTGCTTTGCAAAAGTATTGTGAGGAAAAGCTAAATCAAGAAGTCGCTATTCTGAACGGCAAGACCGAGGGTGGAAACCTTACGATAGCAGAATTAAAGCTTAAGGATGCTGTAAATGAGTTGGCAAAGGTGAGGGCAGAAAAGGCAGGACTCGAAAAAGCAAAACCGATCATTGAAGAGGTGGTCGGTATGATGAACGAGATCGGTGATTTATATTCCAAGCTCGACGAAGCACTAAAAGCTAAAAAGTGGTTTGGTGACGACGATAAGGCTAAAATGAAAGCGGTATCTGCATATTTGGACGAGCTAAAGGCTTCGGTCACCAAAGCAAGTAACACTGCCGAAACCGCTCTCAAACACTTGAATGGAATGAATGAGACTGTTGATTCGGCTGTAGAGAGCGCTTTCCAGAATATGCGTGAAATGCAGAAAAAGGCGGAACGCCGCATAAAACGTGAAGAAAACAAGATACGTCGAGCAAAAGGTCGGCTTGCGAACCGTGAACAGGAGCTTGATGACTGTATACAAGAGGGTGTCAGTTCCGAACTGCAGAAGCATGATGCGGAAATAAGGCTAAAAGAATTAGAAAAGAAGCGGCTCAGTGAGGAAATCGCTGAGAAGGAAGATCAGCTTGATGCCATAAACGCTGCATTTTGGAGCAATCATGTGTTTATGCAGCAGGCGCTGTCGAACCGGAATAAGTTTTTGCAAAAAATGAGTGAATGGAGTGAGAGAAATGACAGTTCAATTGTTAAATCAGATCGTTAAGCGAGGTAAAGCCGATGCAGACAAGTACGAGCGCAAGAGAAGTCTTGACAAGGATTTATGGAACACGGCATACCTGACCGATATTCCCATAGAAATGCTCACGGATGACGCGGAACAGGAAATATCCCATTTTGTTGATCGACATTTCGGGGAGTTCGATGTTGTTGATATAAGCATCGAGCGGAACGGAATGTTTCGATTATGGCAGTTCTCCGTGGTGACGGGGCAGGAGATAACAGAATTCAGTATCTCGGATTAGTATATAAGGGTGAGCAGGAAGTGACCTGTTCACCTTTATATTATATGCTGTTTTTCTTCGTTCAGGGGGTCGAGGGGGAACACCCTCGCAAGGTATATCACCTCAACATTGTACACGCTTTAGCAATGTACAGTGCTGGGGTGGTATAACTTGCTACACCACCCCCGAAACCCGAATGTGGGGTTTCGGGGGGTGGTAATATGAAGCCCACAAAACTTTCTCATTGTCACGCTGCCCTAAACTCGAATGTGGGGTTTAGGGCAGCAGTCATAGTTATCCGTTCCTGCCGTGCAACGATACACCACGCTCTTCTCTGATTGCCTGTGGCTTATGCAAGCGATGCCTCTTTGATGCCCAGCGATACTTGTTATAAGCACTAAACATATCGATGAGCTGTTCGGCAATATATGATAAACGATGTCGTTTTCTATGGAGATCGGTTAATGCAATCAATTACAAGCTATATTTTACTACAAAATCTGTCCCCTGTCAATTCTTTGGGCGAAATATAGCAAAACCTTTCGCAATATATAATCTGTCCCATGCCAAGTATCGGACAAACAAGATATAATCAGGCATATATAGCGATTCATGAAACGGGGCAGGAGGCAAACTTATCTGTGCCAAAAACAGCTCTGCGAAATAAGTTTCTCTCTGAAACGGTATAATACCGTGCATTTGTTGATTATGTACAATCAAATAAAACTTTATTGTATCACCTTGTATATTGCAAATTCCTTGCGGCTGTGGTATAATATATTATAGATAAGTATGCAACGAAGCGAGGATAGTCAAATGAACGATTTTGTGCCTGCTACAAATGATGTAATGTTTAAGGCTTTATTTGCAACGCATTTAGACCTGTTAAAAGGGTTTCTTAATGATGTGGTCGGTTTAGCCATTGAAAATGATGAGGATATAACAGTCCTCAATCCGGATATTACGCCTGAATTGATAAGCGGTAAGTTTGTCAGGCTTGATTTGAATATTCGGACAGGAGAAGAGAAAATCAACGTCGAGATGCAGTCATATAATGATGAGCATTTTGATAAACGCACCCTATTTTACTGGGCGAAGATGTTCACCGAGGATTTGAAGAAGGGCGAAGACTACAGCTTGCTGAAACGCAGCATTTCGGTGAATCTATTGAACGTCAATAGATTTGAGGGAAGCGATTACCTTTCAGAATATACTATTATGGAAAAAAATCGCCATACGCAATTAACAGACCTATTTTCTATGCAGTTCTATGAGTTGCAGAAAATACCGAGCATTGACAAATCCTGTGCAAGCGATGATAATAGGCTTTTATGGCTTCAGCTCATAAAGGCGAACCAAAAGGAGATGTTAGATATGTTACAACAAACAGGAAACACATTGATACAAAAGGGCGTTGACACTCTTTATCACCTCAATGCGGACGAAGAGCTGAAGGAAAAGATAAGAGTCAGAGAGAAACGCGACCGTGATGAAGCATCCGCCTTGAATACTGCAAGAAGAGAGGGTAAAGCGGAAGGCAGGAAAGAAGGCAGACAGGAAGGTAGAGCAGAGATGAAGAATGTTTTAATTTCACAGTGGAGAAAAAACGGATATTCCGAGGAAGAAATACAGAAATTGCTTGAAGGAGTTTAAGAATTCAGGCAGGAATTCTCAGTCGCTCGTCTCTGAGTAGTTCACTAAGCTCTGAAAAGGAAAGGCAAATATGTTACAACAATCGGGAAACACTCATTATCACATCAACGCGGACGATGAATTGAAGGAGAAGATAAGAGTCATGGAGAAGCGCGACCACGATGAAGCATCCGCTTTGAACACCGCAAGAAGAGAGGGTAAAGCAGAACTGAAAAATGATTTGATTTTTCAATGGAGAAAAAA
>JAFTAG010000172.1 GCA_017458655.1 Ruminiclostridium sp.
ATGATTAAAGATTGTGCGTCGATCGTGTCGTGAATTTAGTCGGCAGATTGTACAAATTTTCCGCAGGCTTGCCGGCGCAAGTCAAGGAAAAGTTGTGCAATATGACGGCTGAAGGCGCGATACGAGCGGCGTGCAAGATTTAATCAGCGGTTCCTTAATATTTGCGCGCGAAGCGCGCACCACAATTATTCACTTTTCATTCTTCACTATTTGTTATTCATCAAGCGACTGTTCGCTGTGGCACAGCATTGTTATATTCCCTCTCCGGCAGAACTATTCCTCATCGCTTTGCGTCGCGTTGTCGGACGCCTCGGTCACACCGGTGAACATAGGTTCTTCGGTAGATACCGTGTCCTCGGGAGAGGCCGTCTCTCCGGGCACTGTGGTCTCCTCGGGTCCGGCCGTTTCCTCGGGAACCGTGGTCTCCTCGGGAGCCGTTATCGTGGTCTCTTCCGGAGCGGCCGTTTCCGCGGGCTCGGCGGTATTTGCGGGCGTCGCGGCGCTGTAGCCGCTGATGTACGAGGAAATGCTGCTGCGGGCGAGGTAGTTCTTTATGCCCTGCACGATAGCCGCGGCGATGCCCTTTCGGTGGGTCGGCGAGGCGAGCGCCATAGCGTCCTGTATGTTATCGACAAAGCCCGTTTCAAGCAGTATCGACGGGAAATCCTGCTGCAAAGTGACGTGGTAGTAGCTGTACCGCGCCCCGCGGTCCTTGTCCGCACCGTCGGAATAGACATTGTATTGGTAGTATTTCGCGATCTCCTTGGAAATTGCAGCCGCGAGAGGCTCGGAGTAGGACGTGAAGTAGTACGCTTCGACTCCCCTCGCGTCGCCGGTAGCCTTGTTCGCATGGATAGCTATGAACAGGTCGCAGCCGTATTGCCGCGCGTAATTCGGCCTGTCCTTGGTGAGCAGGAACTCGCTTTCCGTCTTTAAGCGTACTGCCGAAGCTCCCGCGGCGGTAAGCTGCTCGGTGAGCTCCTTAGCGATAGCGAGCACGACCTCCTGCTCGACGACCTCGCCGATAGCGCCGGGGTCGAGCTTGTCCGCGGATTTTCCGTAGCCGTGTCCGGGGTCTATGACTATGGTCATTCCCGCAAGAGAATTCACGGGAACGGAGAACGACAGTATCAGACAGCCCTCGTCGTCATAGCGCGACGTCTGGCCGAAGTAAACTCCCGGCTGCCGCAGCTCGAGGATAAGACGGAATTTCGTGCCGTTCTCCTCGGTCACGGTGTCCCACTTGCCCGACCTGAAGACCTGACTGTACTCGAACGAGGGGAGCGAGGTGACGGAGGTGATGTTCTCGAATGTGATATAAAGGTGGGTGGCGGTGAAGTCGGAGACGTTGTAGTCGCCGTCCCACGCGGTGTAGTAGTTGTTCCCGACGAGCCGCATATTGAAGCCGGTCTTATGGTCGGTCTTTATCTTTATGTAGCTGCTGCCGTTTGAAGTGCCTATCGAGCGGACGAGCAGCTTGTTCTCGGTAATGGCGGTGCCGTCGATGAGCGCGGAGATGCTCGACGCGATACGCTTTCCCGACTCGGAAACGTAGTAGCTGCCCGATGTGGAGCGATAGACCTCGAGCACGCCCGCGGGAAGCTGCGAGAACAGCGGCGAAGGTATGTCGTCAACGGTCTTTCCGTCATAAACTATCGTATCGTTCGCGAGCGTCTTTATGTATTTCAGCGCTTCTCCCTCCTTGTGGGGAGGCGCGAGCTCGGCGATCACATCGCCGCCGCTTTGCGATACGCCCTCGGTGACGGTGACGGCTTCGACGGGCTTAGGCGGCTCGGGGAGCGCGTTCACGGTAACGGAGGCTCCCGTGGCTTCCATACTGTACCCGGCGTAGGAGCCGCATATCTTTATGGTGCCGAGAGACTGCGTCTGCCCGATGATGCCCTCGGGAACGGTATAAACTCCCGAGAAGCGGACGTAGGTGGAATTCGACTCCTCCTCGTCGGCGGTGCCCTCCTTTTCCTGCATCGTGACCTTTGTGCCGTTTATCATACCGTAAACGACCGAGCCCTTGTAAGCGCGGGCGTTGAGCTTTATCCTCGTCCCGCCGTCAACGGACAGGCTCTTGCCGTTCCCGATAGCCGAGTCTATGCTTTTGAGCACGGTTATCCTGCGGGTTATGCTGTAGGTGTAGGTCTTGTCCTTGTGGCTTATCTTGAAGGTATTCAGTCCCGCTTCGAGAGGCTGCTCGAAGTAGAAATTTCCCGCGCCGTTGAGCTTCATTGCCGTGCCGTTGAAATAAACCGGCTCGGTCTCGTCGATAGTCCCCATAAACGTAACGGAGGCCTCCGTTGTCGTGAATACGAGACTTGACGGGGAGGTCATTTTCAAGTCTTTGGGCGGCGGGGGGAGTTCCTCCGCGGGCTCGTTATCCTCGTCGGCTGCGGGAGCATCGGCCGTTTCCTCACCGTCCGTCTCTTCGGGAGCTTCGGGGTCTTCCGGCTCGTCCGGATCGTCCTTCGCCGCGGTAAGAGCCGCCTGTGTGCCGTAATATTCCACAAGCGCTGTCGTAGAGCCGAGCGGGTCGCTCTCAAGCGCGGAGAACGAGTTGAACACGCTGCCGGAGAAGCTTCCGATGTCACCGAGCGCTGTCACCTGTTTTGTGAGCTGTTCGCCGTCCTTCCAGCCGACCGTGTCCGTTCCGACATATTCGTTGTGGTGTATGACATACATCGGGATATCCGCCGAAGCCGTGACATTCCCCCACCAGCCGGTGACCTCCGCGAACGGGAGCTTCACCGACGTCATCGAGCCGTAAGCCCGCACCATTGCGAAATCGGCATAGCTGTTCCCGATAAACCGCCTCGTGTCGGTATAACCGTCGCTGTACGCCTCGAAGTAGTCCTCGGTGGCGCTGCCGGCGGGGTCGGTCGAGGCATTCGCCCACATATCGTTTATCATTATCCCGGCGGCGGTGGAGCTGTCGGTCTCGCGTATCACCTCGGCGGCGGTGCGGAAATACCGCTCCGACGTGTCGTACAGCCAGTTGACGTAGCCTATGCCCGACCCGTCACGCATATAGCCGCAGAAGCTGTTTATATCGCGCTTTATGTAGTAATTGTCGATTATTATGCCCTCGCAGGGGTTGGCGAGCGTGAAGCGGTGTACGCGCGAGACGAGCGTGTCGATATCGCCGTCCGTCCCCGACATAAGGCTCCCGAGGTCGAGCACCACATACGGCGATATGCCGTGGCTGTAAGCGCGCTCGGCGGCTTTCTGCACGAGGTCGCCGGTATTCCTGTCGAGGTCGTAATACGCGGTATCGTCGCTCACTCCCGCTATTACGACGGCGTTCAGCCCCATACGCGCGAACTCGTCATACGCCGCGTCGAGCTCCGGGTCGTCGTCCCCGAAATCCACGGACGGCGTTATGACTGCGGCGCGCATATCACGGGGGAGCGTTCCCGCGGCGGTGTGCCCCGCGTCGGCCTCGCTGTCCTCCGCGGGCACGGCAATAACATCACCGTCGTCTTCGGGTACGGCAGCGGTGTCGTCTGTGAGCACGGCGTCCGTATTTTCGGCGTAAACCGACATATCAGGACAAGAGGTCAGCATAGCCGCAGCCGTTATAATGGCTGCTATCTTCTTCTTCATTTTACGTCCTTTCTCGCGGAAAGCGCCCGGAGGCGCGTTTATCCCGCAAGCAGCGGCTTGATGTTGTTTATCTCGGTCTGCATCGCAGATGTGCGCTTTGAGGTGGCGAACACATAATCGTAGCTGTACAGCGCCGTTCCGGAGCAGCCCGCGGCGTTCGCGTACTCTATCTGCCGTTTGAGCATATCGGTCGTGTTCTGCCACTCGGTCTTGCCGGTGCCCGCCCACTTGTCCTCGTTTCCGCATTTATAGACGGAAAGCCCGACTATGAGCTTTGTGCCCGTGCCGCTCACCTTTTCGAGCCAGTGATCCACGACCGTTTTGTAGGGCATTACCTGATTGCTGAAGCCGTAGTATATCTGCGGCGTGAAATAGTCGAGATACCCGCCCTTGCACCACGCGGCGGTATCGGCGTAGAGCTGGTTAAGATTGTTGGGGTCGCTGCCCTGCGGAGCAGCACCGAACAGAGCGGAGCCGCATTCGTGTGCCGCCGTGTACATTTCCTTCACCATAGCGTTGATGTTCGCTATGCGCCACGACGAGAGCGAGGAGCTGCCACTCACCGCGAAAGCCGCGCTGTCAAAGCTCGCATCGGTCGTCGGGTAGAAATAGTCGTCGATGTGAATGCCGTCAACGTTGTAGTTCGAGACTATCTCGCGGACGTTGTCGCCGATGAGCTGCCGCACCGCGTCATAGGCGGGATTGAGGAACCATGTCCCGTTCACGTTCACGATGTATTTGCCGTTCTCGGAGCCCGCGTACCATTTCCCGACGGGGTATTCCGACGATACTATCGCCATTTCGGCATTTCCGCAGAGACGCAGCGGGTTTATCCACGCGTGGAAGGATATCCCCCGGTCGTGCGCCAGCGACACCATTATTTTCAGCGGGTCGTAGTCGGTACGCTTGTCCGGCGTGCCGGTGAGCTGCCGCGTGAACGGGAACAGCCCGGAATAGTAGTAAGCGTCGCCGTGTGAGCGGACGTGGACGTAAACGGTGTTGATGCCGATAGCCTTGCAGCTGTCGAGCATTGAACCGAACGCGTTCCTGAACTGCGTTTCGGTCTTGTAGGCGAGGTTTTCGGCCATTTCGATGTATGATATCCACACAGCCTTGACGTAGCTGTAGTTGAGCGCGGTGTAGCTGTTTTTTGAGTAGCTCCCTGAAACGGCGGGCGCCGCGGCTGTCTGAACGGCTGTTGTCGTTGTTGTTTCGGGAGGAGGCGTCGTTGCCGCGGCTGCGGTGGTCGCAGCTTTGGCGGTTGTCGCTTCCGCGGCCGTTGTGACTGCAGATGCGGCTGCGGTCGCTGTCTGTGCGGGAGCGGTCTCCGCCGCCTTTGTTGTCGCCGCCGTCGTATCTTCGGGAGTCGGTTCCGCGTACAGCGCCGGTTCCTCGGGTATCTCGGCGGTATCGGGCTCCGCCACGACGGGGGAGGGCATGGGCGCGGCGGTTATCGGCTCGTCGGAATTATTTATGAGCACAAGGCCTTCAACGCGCTCGGCGGTGGTCGCGAACTGCGTTATCACTGCGGCGGTCGTGGTCTCTGACGATGCCTCGGTCACGCGGATCTCGGTGCTTGCGCAGGACGAGAGGGCGAATACCGCAAGAAGGGCTGCCGCGGCTCCGCGGAATTTTCTGTCTATTTTCAAATTGCACCTCCGTGCATTGATAAATTTAGTATGATCCCACATTTAACTCACCATAGATCCATATACAAAGCTTTTGGGTCTCGTCACGATTCAAATACGTCGCGAAGCGACACCACAATTATTAATTAACTCACCACATGGTGCAGCTACATTTCGCCCGCGGGGTGGTCTTGTTCTTTTATCGAGGCTCTCTGCCTGCGGTGCGACCTACTTTCCGCCTGCAGGTGCGGAGAAGTATGGCGTCTCGTACCGAGCCGCTAAAGGACCGATGCAGGAAGCATCGAAGGCGGTCTGCCAAAAGCGCGCACGGTGCGCGCTGCCAAGCAGCCGCCCAACCGCACGTCGGCCGCCTCTCTTCGAGTCACCGGTTACTGCTCATCTGATGGAAAGCACAGGTTGGTGCCCTCAGAGTAGTCGCCCGCCGGAACTAATGGGGGCATCTCGCAGCGCGCCGGTTCCCGGCGATGTATTTCGGGTTTCCCTCTGTTTTTGATAGCTTTGCTTTTTGGTGAGTTACCGGGGAATCATATTGATAAATTTAATGATACAGTATGATTATATCACCTTGAAACCGTTTAGTCAAGCGGTTTCGGCAAATTTGTTCATATTTTTCGGTGAAAAGAACGCGCGAAATATTTTTTGTCAAAATATTGACAAATACGTTATTATATAGTACAATATATGGTATAGAACAAATTTTGTCAGGAGGCATACAATGGGACTTACATTGACCGAAAAGATCATTAAGGAACACATAGTTGACGGTGAAATGATAAAGGGCACCGAGATAGGGCTCCGCATCGACCAGACACTTACACAGGACGCAACGGGTACAATGGCGTACCTCCAGTTCGAGGCTATGGGCGTTGACCGCGTAAAGACCGAGCGCTCGGTGGCGTACATCGACCACAACACGCTCCAGTCGGGCTTCGAGAACGCCGACGACCACCGCTTCATAGGCAGCGTCGCCAAGAAGCACGGTATCTGGTTCTCCCGCCCGGGCAACGGTATCTGTCATCAGGTGCATCTGGAGCGCTTCGGAAAGCCCGGCAAGACGCTGATAGGCTCCGACAGCCATACCCCCACCGGCGGCGGCATAGGTATGTTCGCGTGCGGCGCGGGCGGCCTTGACGTTGCGGTCGCAATGGGCGGCGGTGCGTACTACATCACCATGCCCGAGGTGGTGAACATCAAGCTCACCGGAAAGCTCCCCGATTGGGTCTCCGCAAAGGACGTCATTCTGAAAGTCCTGCAGGTGCTCTCCGTTAAGGGCGGTGTCGGCAAGGTAATGGAATACACCGGCGACGGCTTGCTCAGCCTGTCCGTTCCCGAGCGCGCAACTATCACGAATATGGGTGCCGAGCTCGGCGCGACCACCTCTATCTTCCCGTCGGACGAGACCACACGGGCATTCCTCAGGGCGCAGGGCCGTGAGGAAGACTATATCCCGCTTTCGGCCGACCCCGATGCCGTTTACGACAAGGTGGTCGAGATCGACCTTTCTACGCTCGAACCGCTCGCGGCCTGTCCGCATTCCCCCGACAACGTAAAGTCGGTAGCCGAGATAGGCGATATGAAGATAGACCAGGTGTGCATAGGCTCCTGTACCAACTCGTCGATGCAGGATCTGCTTAAGGTCGCGCATATCCTCAAAGGAAAGACCGTTCACCCCGATGTCAGCCTCGCGATAGCTCCCGGCTCAAAGCAGGTTTATAATATGATGGCGCAGTGCGGCGCGCTGTCCGACCTTATCGACGCGGGCGCCCGCATCCTCGAATGTGCCTGCGGTCCCTGCATAGGTATGGGGCAGTCCCCGAACAGCCACGGTATCTCGCTTCGTACCTTCAACCGCAACTTCGAGGGACGCAGCGGCACCAAGGACGGTCAGATATACCTCGTTTCGCCCGAAACGGCGGCGATATCCGCGATAACGGGCAAGCTCACCGACCCGCGCACTATTGGTGCGATGCCGCCGTATGTGATGCCCGAGAAATTCATCATCAACGACAATATGATAACCCCGCCGGCGTCTCCCGAGGAAGCTCCGAATGTGGAAGTCCTCCGCGGTCCGAACATCAAGCCTTTCCCGATAAACAAGCCGCTTGAAGAGAACATCGCGGCCGGCGTAACGCTCAAAGTCGGCGACAACATCACCACCGACCACATCATGCCCGCAGGCGCGAAGATACTGCCGCTGCGCTCGAATATCCCCGCGATATCGGAATACTGCTTCACGGTATGTGATGAGACATTCCCGAAGCGCGCCAAGGAAGCCGGACAGTCGATAATAGTCGGCGGCTCGAACTACGGTCAGGGCTCCTCCCGCGAACACGCGGCGCTCGCTCCGCTCTATCTCGGCGTTAAGGCGATAATCTGCAAATCCTTCGCGCGTATCCACAAGCAGAATCTTATAAATAACGGCATTCTCCCGCTCACGTTCGAGAATGAAGCGGACTACGACAAGGTAGATCAGGGTGACAGGCTTGAGCTCCCCGGCGTAAAGACCGCTATCCAAAACGGCGGCAAGATACTCGTCAAGAACATCACCAAGCACACGATGTTCAACGCGACTCTGGAGCTCTCCGAGCGCGGCAAGGGTATGATACTCGAGGGCGGCCTGCTCAACTACACCAAGAAGAACGGCTGAGAACCTGAGTCGCTGCGCTCGAGACTGCGCTTACGCGCTTGAGGAAAGGGCGTTGCCCTTCCCTCAAACTCCCATCCTACTTCCTTTGTACGACAAAGGAAGCGAAAGCGTAATGATGCAAAAAGAACAGTCTTGCTTTTTATTCGCCCCCGAGGCAGCAGACTTACGAGTTTGCAGCGAGACAGGGAGTGGTGCGCCATGCTATAATGATGAGGGCGACGGGGGTGGAACTAACTCTTGCTTCCCACCCTGCCCCGTCGGCACCGCCCGACAGCATGGCGCAATCC
>JAFTAG010000173.1 GCA_017458655.1 Ruminiclostridium sp.
AAAATGGCGGCAGAGTGGGAATTGCCGGAGACGGTGTAATGAAGAGTGAACAGTGAACAGTGAACAGTGAATAGTTGTGGAGCGGCTTCGCCGCATATTAGAATCGTGACGAGACCCAAAGGCTTCGTGTCAGGGCGGTATGGTGAGTTCTCCGGATAGTTATTTTCGGTGAACAGTAAAAAAGAAAAGCAAAAAAGGCTTGGACGAAATTTGCTCATCTGCTATTGACAAATTGCCCGATTTATGTTATAATTTATGAACATTATGCCGCTGTGGTGGAATAGGCAGACACAAGGGACTTAAAATCCCTCGGTAGCGATACCGTACCGGTTCGACCCCGGTCAGCGGCACCAACGGCTACGGCCGCAGCGAATCCCGTCTCGGGCTCAAAGCTCGGGGCGGTTTTATTAAATGGAGTATGTAATGAAAAATTCTTCGTTTGAGATACTAAAGACAGAGAACCGTGCAAGGCGCGGGAGATTCACGACCCCTCACGGTGTCATCGAGTCGCCGTTCTTTATGAATGTAGGCACCGCTGCTGCGATAAAGGGCGGGGTGTCTTCAATTGACCTGCGCGGCCTCAAAACGCAGGTAGAGCTCTGTAATACCTATCATCTGCATATCCGTCCGGGCGACGACGTGATATATCAGATGGGCGGCCTGCACAGGTTTATGAACTGGGACAAGCCTATACTTACCGACAGCGGCGGATTTCAGGTATTCTCGCTCGCCAAGCTCCGGAAGATAAAGGAGGAGGGCGTGTATTTCAGCTCGCACGTTGACGGGAAGAAGATATTTATGGGTCCCGAGGAAAGTATGCGCATACAGTCGCACCTTGCCTCCACTATCGCTATGGCGTTCGACGAGTGTGTTGAGAACCCCGCCGAGTACAGCTACGCTGCGAGCTCCACCGAGCGCACGACACGCTGGCTCATACGCAGCAAGGCGGAAATGGAGCGGCTGAACAGCCTCCCGGAAACGATAAACCGAAGGCAGCTCCTGTTTGCGATAAATCAGGGCGCGACATACGATGACCTTCGCGTAAAGCATATGAAGGAGATAGCCGCGCTTGACCTCGACGGCTACGCTATAGGCGGCCTCGCGGTCGGTGAACCCACCGAGGTGATGTATCACGTCCTCGATGAAGTCGTGCCTTACGCGCCGTATGACAAGCCGCGCTACCTTATGGGCGTGGGAACTCCCTCCAACATCATAGAGGCCGTATATCGCGGTATAGATATGTTCGACTGCGTTATGCCGAGCCGCAACGCCCGCCACGCCACGATATTCACATGGAGCGGGATAATGCACGCCACCAACGAGCGTTACATCACCGACGACAAGCCGCTCGACGAGCAGTGCGACTGCCCGACCTGCCGCAACTTCTCCCGCGGCTATATCCGCCACCTGTTCAAATCCGGTGAGCAGCTCGCCGGCCGCCTCGCCGTAACGCATAACCTCTATTTTTACAACACACTGATGGAAAAGATCCGCGCCGCTATCGAAAACGGCGAGTTCACCGCATTCCGTGAGCACTACAGCCCGCTGCTTGCGAGAAAGAAAGCATGAGCACAGATGCGCTTACGCGCTGTCCTTCCGGACGGGACGAGGGCTGCGCGCCCTCGACCTGCGCCAGCGTGACGCTGGACCCAATGATGATATGTTTAACAGTCTCGTGCTCACGGGGCTGTTTGTTATATTGCACAAAAAATCGCGTAATAATTATCCGATGTGTAGAAAAGTGTATAAAAATATAGAAAATTTTTAGATTTTGTGGTAAAATCATTATGTATAATTATTGCTCTTTATAGACTTGAACGCCGCTTCCCCGCCGAGGGTGGAGGAACCGGCGGGAAGAAAAGCGGTAAAAAGGATAACACAGGGAAGAATAATATGTTTACTTGGAATTTTCAGTACATCTCAAAAGCGCGTCTCGCCGAGACATTCAACCAGCTGATGCTCAACAATCAGAAGGGCGATGTCCTTGTGCGCATACATACGGCGATACACCTCGAGGACGAGGCGGTCGAGCTCGCAAGATTCATAAAACAGCTCGTTCCGCGCGCGCAGATCTTCGGCACGAGCACCTCCGGTGTAATATGCTGGGGAAAGCTCTCACAGAGCCAGTGTATCATCTCGGTGACACAGATGTCGAAAGGCACGATACGCTCGGTGCTGCAGCCCACGTTTGACAGCGATACGGGAAAGCCGCTTTCCGCCGAGGAGCTCTGTCTGAATGTGCGTGATGCCGTTGTGAACGAGCATACCAAGCTGCTGCTGACGTTCCTCACGGGGAAGTATTATGATGTCTATCGCTTCGTTGAGCGCTGCAATACCGTTTTCCCGGGAGTGCAGATGACCGGCGGTATCGCCAACACCTCGTATGTCAGTCTGCGTAAGGTGCTTGATTCCGGCTTTGTTTTCAATGAAAAGGGCTGGTCGAACAAGGGCATCATCGTTGCGGCTGTAGGCGGCGAGGAAGTCGATTGCTACAGCTCATACGCGACCGGAGTTCAGGTCATCGGCAGTGAAATGGAGATAACCGACACGTTCGGCACCTGCATACTGAGCGTTGACGGTATGAACGCGGGCGAGAGATACCGCGTCGGCATAGGCGATGTCCTGAAGGATAAACCCGAGCTCACCAACATTTTCCCGTATGTGTATTCGGAAACCGAGGATATCCCCGTTTTCGTGCGGTTCACGGATAACTGCAGCATAAGCGACCTGTTCCCCGAGAACAGCCCCGCCAACGAGGATGAGTACGCGGCATATCCCGACATCGACAGACATACGAAGCGGGAGCTGATAACGCTTGACCACAATGTCGATATCGGCAAGAAGCTGCGGCGCGCGCTCATATACGACAGAAAGGTCATAGCCGATAACCGTGCGCTTTTCAGGCGTATCGAGAACTTTGACAAGGCGGAAACTATTTTCGCGTATTCCTGCGTTACACGTTCGACGATATATTCCAACTGCATAAAATGGGAGCTTTCCGCGTATGAGAATTCCAATATGTGCGGCTGCATCACCGACGGTCAGATAGCCAATGTGAACGGCAGGAACACTTACGCGAACTGCACATTTGTGGTGAACGCGGTGGGTGAGGAAAAGGCTGTCCAGCAGTTCAACCCATACGCCTTCTCCACCACCGACACGCTTTCCGCCGATAACCGCGAGCTGCTGAAATATCTCACGGACGTTGAAAAGAGATTTGAGCAGGACAAGGACAGCGTCGCTGCGGACAGCCTCAAAGCTTTCGTTAAGGATTGCGAGCGCAGTCTTCTGTATGCGGAGAACGAGGATCTGCCCAACGCGGCCGCCCTCAATATGGATATAAATCTGAGGGGCTACGACCGTATCTGTATGGTGAACGTGTTCGATATATCGAGTATGAAGACGGTATTCCCCGAGAACCTTATCCAGCTCACTTACAGAAACTATCTCTCCAAGCTGTCAAGCTGCGCGCGCGAAAAGCACTATACCGTTTACCTTATCGATAAGTGGCAGACGGCAATAGGAGCACCCTCATATATGGTCACACTGTCGGAATTCGTGACGGATATGGAGCGGCTGCAAAGAACGCTCTTCGAGTCGAGCGAGCAGTATATCTCGATAGTGCCGATGTTCTGCGTTATCGACGGGTGCACCGTGGACAATATCGCCTCGGCGTACAGCTCCGCGAGAATAGATATGGTCAAGAAAAACGTGCAGTTCTATATCCGTGATACGCGTTATGAGCAGATCGACGAGGACAGCATACGCGAGCGGTATCATATGATAAACGTCATAAATTACGCCATAGCCCACGAAAAGGTGATACCGTACTATCAGGGCATACACGACAACAAGACCGGCACGATACATCACTATGAGTCGCTTATGCGCCTCGAGGACGAGAACGGGAAGGTGTATTACCCCGGGAGCTTCCTCGACGCGGCGCGCTCGTTCGGCGTGCTGTACGACACTATCTCGGTGATGATGATACGCAAGGTGTTCGACAGGTTCATAGATCTCGAGGACGTCAGCGTCAGCATCAATCTCGGCATCAGGGACATCAAGAACGGCGGGGTCGTGGAGCTTATCTATGACCGTATGACCGCCGCTGCGCACCCCGGGAACTTCGTTTTCGAGATACTCGAAAATGAGGATATCGAGGATTATGACAATATCATAATGTTCGTGGATATGATACACAACCTCGGCGGAAAGATATCCATAGACGATTTCGGGAGCGGATATTCCAATCTCCAGCATATCGCGAACATAAACTGCGATTATCTGAAGATCGACGGCTCCATTGTAAGACACTGCACCGAGGACGTTCAGTGCGCCAACCTTATCTCACTGATAAGCGGCTGGAGAAGGCTCAGCAACGTGAAATTCAGCATAATCGCCGAATTTGTGGAAAACGAGGAGATACAGAAGCTGCTGCTCGAAAACGATATCGATTTTTCGCAGGGCTATCTGTTCTCAAAGCCGAGCCCCGAAATAAATGTGTCCGGCAGGGCGGGGGAGTGATCCGATGGCAGAAAAGAAGAGATTGATAGGTCTCCTGCTTGAGGATATCTTCACGGATTTCTCTAAGGAGATAATCCAGAGCGTTGAGAAGGCCATTCCCTATGAAAAGAATATACGCCTTGCAGTCATTTCCGGTAAGTATATCGACAGCAGCAGCAGTGATATCAACTCCGGGATCTATAAGTCTGTGTACAATTCCGTTTACCGGCTCGCTGTTGACGGCGAGCTCGAGGGCGTTATCGTACACCTCGGGAGCATAGATGAAAGCCGGGAGCGTATGATAAAAGAGGGCTGGTTCACGCGATTTGACAAAATACCGAAGGTACTGATATCGTCGAACCTTGAAGGCTGCGTTACCGTAAATTACGACAATGAGCCCGGTATCCGTGAGGCTCTCGGCTATATCATCAATGTGAACGGCATCACCAACCTCTGTATGCTCGGCGGCAGAGACGATAATTTTGAGGCGAGAAGCAGAAAGCGGATATTCATAGAGTGCCTCAAGGAGCACGGCATAATGTTCCGGCCGAAAATGTTTGAGGCGACCGATATGTCTATAAATACCGAGGAAGCCGCGGGAAGGCTGCTCGACCGCAATCCCCGCGTCGGAGCAGTCTTTTGCGTGAATGACAGCTCGGCGGTGGGGCTTTACAAGGCTATGGCGAAGCGCGGGCTCGTTCCGGGGAAGGATATACTTGTATTCGGCTTCGACAATACCCGTATGGCAGGGGAGATGAAGCCGCCGCTTTCCTCCGTGGGAGCGGACAATATCACGCTCGGACAGCGAGCTGTCGAGATGCTGCTCGGTATGATAAACGGCGAAGAGGTGCGTTCCACATACATACCGACAAGGCTTTACGGAAGATTGTCCTTCCCTTACGAGAGCAACTCCTTCAATGTACAGGATCTTTTGCGCGTTGACAGAAGCTTCATCTACAGGACTTTCGACGACTGCTTCTACCGCCTTAAGGGTGAATATACCGACCGTGAGAATGTTGACCTGAGGCGGCTGTTCTACGAGATCATTTCGCGTATGATAACAGCTATGAACCGCCGTTACGTCAGTATGGAGGAGTTCGGGGAGATAGGCAGACTTATCGACATATTCTTCGATAAGGGCGCTATGGAATACACCGACCCGCTTCGTATGCTCGACACGATAAACCGTCTGCAGAACAATATGGTCATTATGCAGAAAAGGTTCTCACTTGACGCCAATGTGTTCATAAACAGACTGTTCCTGCGTATGAAGGACAGGACAGTCTATGCGCTTTCCGATAAGAACATAAACGACAGAAAGCGGGTCGCCGACGACAGGGAGCGTATTCGCGATTTCGTCGTCAAGGCTACCGAACCCGTGGGCGGCTCCGATCACGCGCTGAAAAGCGTCTTCGGCAATTTCGATATGCTCGGTATGCGCAATACGGCGTTGTTTATGTATGATGAGCCGGTGGTGTACCGAGAAGATGCCGAGGTTCATTTTCCCGACCACATAAAACTTTGCTGCGCGGTCAAGGACGGAGTGCTGTATCAGCTTCCCGCAGAGCGGCAGGACTGCACGATAAGCAGGATGCTGATGCGTGAGGAGCTTTCCTCGCGGTGCAGGGGATTTGTGATCCTACCGGTGTTCTTCCGCCACTTTATTTACGGTATCCTTATCTGTGAGCTTACAGACGATATTTACGACCGCGGCGAGTTTATCGCGCTGATGCTCGGAAGGACGCTTTTCCTCGACCTTTCCGATGATACGCGGAAATAATGAATAATGAATAATGAATAATTGTGGTGCGGCTTCGCCGCGATCCCGGATCGTGACGAGATCCAAATAAGTAGCGAAGCGACACCACAATTGTGAATTTTTCTGCGTCGTGAGTTATCCGGGAAACTATAAAGGGCACCTCTAAAAACCTCTTGCCGCCCATTCGTACCGCCCTAAAGCCGTCATATTGCACAGATTTTCCTTGACATACGACAGTATGCCTGCGAAAAATTTGTACAATCTGCCGACTTTATGTCGGCACGCCTGA
>JAFTAG010000174.1 GCA_017458655.1 Ruminiclostridium sp.
ACGTTAGGAAACAGCATCTCCGCAACGCTGTTGTTGCCTTTGCCGAAAACGCTGTCGGTAATACATTCCGGGATCACACGCCCCGACTGCATATACCGTATTCCGTGAACAAACAGAAAAGTATAGAACGGAGCAAGAGCGCCGAGCTTGACGCAAAAGGCGGCATCAAGATGCACTTTATCAACGGTGATATGTCCGCGCTGCAAAAGCTCGACTGTTATACTTCCTCCGAGAGAAAATCCGGACAGGGCATACAGATGACCGCCGAAATTCTCTTTAACGAAAATCTCGGTCTTACGGCAGGAATCATCGAGCGAGTGAAACACGGTATCGCCGCACGGATCGTGACCGTCAAGTACCGCGAGTATCACATAATATTTCTCCGCAAGGCGCGGTGCGATCTTCCCGTAGCATATCTCAGCGGTCGTTGCCATGCCGTGTATCAGCATAACAGGCGGGTTTTCTTTATTTCCGTATGTTAAAAATCTCATTTGTAAATTTCTGACTTGATCATTTCACCGCGAATCTGAACATATCCGCGCCGAGTATCCTTACATTCACCTTGTCCGCGACAGCTTCAAGAAACCGCATTTCCTTCGGTGAGAGCTTTGTGTTGACAGCTTCATAAAGCTGCTCGACCTGATACGGCTTACGGCAGCCGCAAATAGGCACTATGCCTTTGTTTGCGCAGAACGCTTCGGCGACCTGCGGTATTGTGATGCTGTGGCGCTTTCCGACACGATCCATTGCCGCGTACAGCGGACGCAGTTTCTTCTTTTTGCCGCTGAAAATTAGCTTCATTATCGAGCCTTTGGTCTTTACTCTCGGGTCGGTGAGCATTCCTTCCTCAAGAACTGCCCAAGCCCAAAACGAAACACCGTTTTCCCTGCACCACGCAACAACGCCGTTTTGCTCCCACTCGCGGCTGATAAGGCTGTAATGGTTCTGCACGCCATAAAGCGGTATCTTCGCGTAGTCAAGTATCGCTTTTGCCTTTTTGCATTCGGCAAGGTTGAAATTCGATATGCCTATATGAAGAATTTTTCCTTCGTTGTAAAGACCGATGATCTCGGCAAGATTCTGTTCAATATCCGTCGGCAGGTGCAGCCAGTAAATGTCCACAAAGTCCCTTCCAAACTCGGACAGATCGCGCTCCAGCGACTTTCGCACCTGTCCCGGAACGTATTTCTTTCCGGGTGTGAATTTCGACGAAATAATAATATCATCGGTACCGAATCTGCCTATCATTTTCTGTGCCTTGCCAAGCCCGTAATCCTGCGCAAGGTCGAAAATGAGCAGATCTTTTTCTTTTGCGGTGTCCATTGCTTTTCTGATCGTCGCTTCATCAACGCTGCTTCCGCGAAGGAGCGTTCCGTATGCGGCGCTGCCCCACGAGTTCGCACCGATGACCGCTTTCGGTGATCTGATATCCATTTTATTCTCCTTATTCCACGCCCCACTTGCCGAGCGTTTGCAGTATTATTTCAAGTGCGTCCTCGCGCGCTTTCCGGCACTCCGCGGGGTGCTTCTTCTCCTGCGGGAGCAGGTTGTTGTTTATCGGAAAGAAACCGAGATTGTGGCTGCCGTTCCCGAAGTTTATGTGCTTGTACGAATGAGCGGATCCCGTTCGTTTTAATCGCGAGATAAGCAGCTCCGCATCACGCTTTGCGGGAACGGACTCGTCATTTGTCGATGTGAGGAGCAGTATGTCGCCGCCTATATTTTCGACAGGTATCTCGTTCTCCGCACTGCCTTTTTTCTCCCACTCGTCAAAGAAATACAGCAGCCGGACATTGTGCTCTTTCAGACAACGCTTCACAAACGCACTGAAAACGCCCTTGTTGGAAACATACGAAAAGTCCCTGCCGTCAAGCGAGACCATTGCTTTGCACGGTGACAAGTCCTTCCCGCCGCTGCCCTGCATTATGTGAGCGAATGACGATGCCGCGATAACGAGAGAAATATCCGGAACGACACTTGCCGCAAGCAGCGCCATTCCCGCGCCTTTTGAATTGCCGTAAATGCCGAAGCGCTTGAACCTGCCGTTTTCGTACAGCTTCATTTTATCGCAGGCTGAGCGGAACTGCTCAAGCGGTATAGCGCGCATTGTTTTTGGCTGCCCCTCACTGCCGTAATACGACATCGCGAGCGCCGAATATCCTCTGTCTGCGAACATCTCCGCGTACTTCGACGGCAGCTCCAGCCCCTTCAAGCCCTGTATCACGATCAGCAGCCTGTCATCACCGTTTTCTGCATCGTAAAGAACAGCTTCAAATCCGTCCTCTGTATATTTGTATTGATGTGTTTTCATAGATTCACCTTTTATTTCGTTAGTTCCTGCTAACTACTATATAATACCACATCATGCAAGAAATGTCAATATCTTTGATGATCCGGAAACTGCCTGTCACGATACTGTTCTGTCAGCTCCGTAATATGCCCGGTACGGATATCAAGCACAGCCACACGGTCTCCCTGTTCAAGAAACTGCTTCACCATAAAATAACCTATACCCCGATTCGCACCGACTATCAGAATATCAGCCATTTTCCGCACCTCCTTTCAGAATATCAAAAAAAGAAAACGCTTTTTCGCAAAATGTATTCTTTTTCTCCTCTGTCAGCTCTCCGTTCAACAGGTAGCGGAATGTAAGCATTGTCATCTCGCTGAAAAAGGCTTGCCCAAACTGCCGTGCTTGCTGTTCGCTTATTATCCCGTTCCTGCTCATCATAAAGAATGCTCCCGTTTGTAGCTTTTCGGGCAGTTCAAACAGATAGCGCTCGTAAAGCGACTGCATTTTCCCGCTGTTAAACTGCTCTATCATCATAAATCTCATCATTTTATTGCAGAACGGGTCAAACAGATACTGCCCGAAAAAATATGTTTTCATCGCATCAAACGAGAGCGGCTTGCTGTTATCCGTATCGTTTACGGCGGTATTCAGCACATCTGTAAGCCCGTCGATATGCTCCTCGTATTTTTTGACGATCGAGTCGAGTATATCCTGCTTATTTTTGAAATGATAATATATCGAACTTTCCTTGATTTTCACCGAGCCTGCTATATCGCGTATTGAAACAGCATTATAGCCCCGTTTCGCAAACATATCAAGTGAACTGTATAGTATTTTTTGCTTCGTATCCATATTAGCCTCCGCCTAACAGTCGTTAGATATATTATACCTAACACTTGTTAGTTTGTCAATGCCGGCTCGCCGTACTTTGGACGACTGCACAATTTCGATATCCGATATCCGCTTTGCCTTGTGCAGATAGACAACAAAAACGGTCATAACCCTTTATCACAAGGATATGATTGTTTCCGTGATCGTCTTCCGCATGACCCCGTATCGCCGTTCCATATAGGCAGTTTGCAGAATGGCGATGCTATTCATCGGCTAAAGCAACAGCGCCGGACGGACGATCGGCTCACATTGTTTCAGGCGGTGATACCATGGCACAACGCGGCTCTGCGGTATGAAACATTCCACGATGAAAGCGACGGAAAGCACATACTGTTCTTCGGACTCGGTGTGGGAATGGATACTCCCGGCATTATGAAATTCCCGTCGCGGGCAGAAGTATCTGCATTGACGGGGATATTAAAGAGATGCCCTTGAATGTTCTCATTTTCAATTTGCCGCGACAGCCTTTTTAAGCGCAGTTTCCTTCTCCGCGCTTTTAATAAACACGATGTAATCTATCACCACTATCACCGCGCATACGCACCATATCGCGGGTTTGAGTATATAACCGACAAAGTTCAGCTTCACAAACTCGTAAACTCCAAGCAAAGATATTGCACCGAAGAATATAATCAACGCTATACGGAGCTTTCCGCTTTTCGGTTTGAGCCTTGCCGCGATCTTACTTTATGTGCATACCGAAGGGTTTTAAACTTTACATCTGCACTATATCACATCGGTATTTCAACAGTTATCAAACCGAGCAAATTGCTTGAAAAATCAGTATTATTGTGTTATAAATTGAATGAAATAATGTTGTTAAACATCAGCCGTTTATTGCTTCTTCCTTGCAAGGATAATAAACGAATCGGCAAGAATGATCTCCGAAGCATAGTACAGTATAATGCTTATGTAGTGTATAACATCGCTGTTTCCCATAAAGCAATACAGTAAAAGAAACAGATCGGACAGCATAAACAGGACGGTTCCGATCAGCATAAGTCTGAAAATCGTTGACCCGCTCCCGATGTAATTGCTTATCGCTTTTCCGGTCATTAAAGATATTATCACCGTGTACACCAAACAGAGTACCCTCATAGAATCGCTGGTGTACCGGAGCGGCGCAAAGGTCAGTACCGACATATTAACGGCGAACAAACCGAGACCGCAGATAATATCCCGTACAGGCTTTCTTTTCTCCTTCGGGCAGAGATGATGCTGAGCTGCAAGAAAAAGTATATGTCCCACCGCAAACAGCGCAGCTCCCACTACGACAATGTGATTTATAAAAATATCCCCGAGCATTGCCATAAAAAGACCGTATATCAGCAGGACAGAGAATGTTTTATATTCTGTGAGCCTGTTTTTTTCTGCTATACAGTTTATAATACCAAGAGCGATAAAACATACACTTGCTGCCGCTTTTGAAACTAAGCTGCCCGTTACAAGAAACAGAACCGCGAACAGCAGCACGGCAAAAGTAATTATAATATTTATAACAACGGATTTAGTTTTTTTCATGTTTTCACCTTTTGAATAAACAATCGAAATCTATTTTATATATTATATCATATATAACGGCTATAATCAAGCGCTTTTTCGTGAAGAATGCTCAATTGTCCCGCTTTTTGGAACATTAAAGGTCGAAAGGACATACAGCAGCCCCAAAAGGCAAAATAAAAAAGAGTGCCATTCCCACACATACCGTGTAGAAATGGCACTCCTACAGTTTATCGGCACTTTCGCGACCGGAAGTTCGGACATCTGATGATCTGCGTCCGAAAGCTCTGCTTGCAGGCGTTCTCGCACTCTATATTGCCGCGACGCTGTAATTATTAAATTTTTGCAGGCGAATGCAAAAGCCTGTTGAAAACTTTATCTTTCAAGTATAAGAAAAGCACATACCGAGAAGTGCGCGCTTTGATATGTGTTTAACGGCGTTTTCCGGCGCGTTTTCCTAAAATGCTAAATTATATTACCGCAGGATCAAAATTGCAGTACAGGCGCTCTCAGACACAAATACGATACAATAAAGCCGCCCAACTCGTGAGCGGTTAAAAATCAATTGATTACCCGGCTTTAGGAACGGGTTTAGCAGATTCTATCTTCTTCTTTTTTTCTGCGGCTTCTGCTTCGAGACGTTCAATTTCTTTGCGTCTTTCTTCGTGTGACATCTTCATGATACGTTCGGGAATAATAACCCTATCGTCCAAGTATTCTTCCATCATATCAAAACACCTCCCAGTAATCAATGTCATGATTTCTTTTTATTTCCTCAAGCGCCTTTATTTGCGCATCAAACTCATCAAAGCCTGCGTCAATATAATCTCCGATGTAAAGATTATAAAGATCTTCACTGATCTCCTGATTTGAAGTATATGCAAAAACTCTTCCGTTATGACAGGACACAACGCCGATTTTATAGCTGTTTCTATAACAAGAATTAAAATCACCGGCACTCGGCGGCATACTCGCAGGATGATTGTGTAACGTTGCCAAACGCCCCGATGAATATGAAGCTACCGTCTTTTGGGTCGCAGCCGAGTACTTTACTCTCTGCTCTATATTGCCTGCCGTTTCGCTTGCGACAACATCGCCCGTATCTGTATCTATCCAATACATATCCTCATAAAGCGTACCGTTTCTATGTGTAAGAGCTTTCTTTGCACAGTCATACAGCGTTTTATTCACTTCGGGGTCATCGGTAATATTATCAAATTTACGCCTGTACTCTCCACCACTTATGTAAGTTTTGTTTACAAGCGTATCCTTGTTTCTGCCATATCTCTGGTTTTCAAGCGCCACGGTATCACTTCCTGCTTCTATTATACCACTTTCCCCAGATTTGTCAAGCGGTTTCTGATATTTCCACTTCCCGTCCGGGGTCTTTTCAAGGTTCTTTACCCACTCATCGAAGTCAACGTCGGCTCCGATTGCGTCCGCAGTATCGCCCCACATATCGTCGAGCTCTTCCTCCGAGGGCAGCACCGCATTTGCCACAGAACGACAGAACGGGTGCATCGGTGGGTAATTTACGCCCGGCTTCGCCTGACTTACCTTGAACTTTTTCCCGTTAAGGCTTCGACAGATCTTCGAGGTGTCGCCGTCGAGAACAGCGGAGAACTCATATTCCTCGACGCCCATTTCGGTATAACTGTGAAGCTCCGCCTGTCCGGTTACATATGTGCATTCGGTGCAAACAAGTCTGCGGGCATTGAAAAAGCTTGTCTGATATCGTTCGGCGATCTCCGCGGACATCTGCGGCTTTTCCGATCAGAAGCTGTATCGTGATATTGACGAAATGACCGGCTGCGGTTATCTGACTGTGATGATCTCTAAATAAATTATTTTAAGGGTAATTATGTCACTTTTTACATCAACATCAAAAGTGTTTTTGTGAAAAAAGTATTGACTTTTTCATTTAAATGTGATACTATAATGCGGTTAGCATTTGCTTACTGCTGTGCGGAAGCGACAGCAATAGGTGATAGAATAAAGGAGCCATACAAGGCGTCAAAGAATATCTGTGATGACATTCCGACACGGAAAAATGTATTTGAAAGACAGGGACGGCTGCTGCGAATACACAGATAATGCGGAGAGCGGAGCGGGTCGGAAAACAATTTTCATCTATATCCGGGCTTGGTTTTTTTACCGTCACCACCAGAAAAAACGGATCAAAATGCCGAAAACGAAGAAGGAAGAATGATAAGATGACCGAAAGAATTGACTTCAATGTAGCCAAAGACGGATTTTCCGCGCATTTCTACCCGGGTACGAAAAAGCCGGGCAAGGCGATAATATACACAGGCGGTGCGGGCTGCCCCGAAAAGGTCTGCGTGAACGCGGGGCAGTTCCTTGTCCGCGAGGGCTACTCGGTGATGATACTCGGGTTTTATCTGTGGGAGGGACTGCCGACATATCTGCACCGTATTCCGGTCGATTACGCCGAAAAAGCGGCCGAATGGCTGAACGAGCAGGGCTATTCCGAGATCTGCATAATGGGAACTTCCACAGGCGCGGGGTATATCCTTCTCTGCGCGTCGCTCATTCCCGCTATAACGAAGGTGATCGCGGTAGTGCCGTTCGATCACGTTATGGAGTCGATGAAGGACATGATAAAGCATACCGGCACGAGCGTTTACGAATATCATGGCAAGGAAATGCCGTATTCGACATATCCGCTTGCCGACAAGGGCGGTATGCGCGGTGCGTTGAGAGAAGTCCGGAAAATGCCCGGCTACGGACTTAAATATTTTATGCGTGCAGCCTATGATACCGCGGTCTTAGATCCCGAATCGCGGATAAAGGTCGAGAATATCAACGGGGATATACTGTTTCTCACGCCCGACTGGGACGACACGTGGCCGTCGGAGACTGCCGTAAAGCGAATGACGGAGGTGCTTGAGAAAAGCAAATTCCCGCACAAGGTAAGGTGGATAGAATACCCCGGCGCGAGTCACGCTCTCGGCTCTTGGGAGGATATGCCGCCGAAGTTCAGGTTTGCGCTGCGGTTCGCCTGCACGCGTGATAGGGAAAACCCGAAGGTGTGCAGGGAAGCCCGTAAGAAAAGCACTCGGGATATTCTTGATGAGCTGGAGAGTTGGTAAAAACTATTTGTTCCCGATATACCCGTTCTCATCACGGTATTGCGGGTGCTGCCGCAATATCGGGTCACGGCCGCCGGCAAGCGTATGATCGCAGCTGTCCGTAAATCCAAATGTCTGCGTCCGTATCAGTTCTGCGCGCATTTGTTCCATTGCGGTGTGATCCACGTTGCATAGTGCCGGAAGGATATCCGTGAATCCGTATCCGCGTGCAGATCCCGCGGCCGGACAGGACGTAAACCGGTATGAAACAGGCTTGTTTTTGTCATAAGTGTCGATGCACATATTGCAGTCTCCATAGACATCGGAGCGTTTCTTTGCATTTTTGAACGCGAAATACATAATACACTTAATGATCTTATGGTTTCCGTTCAGCAATTTCAATTCTGAAAATGTCGGGAGCACTGCACTTGCATAATTCTTTTCCGGTCCTTCAAAGGAGAGCTCTTTTTGCAGGTCTTCCGCAGGCAGAAATAAAAAGATGCAGTAGTAGCTGCCGCACCCCCGTTATGAAAGTTTTTGGCTCCGCCCGGATCTCTGCGGTAATTTTTCAGATAGCCGTCATATTGCACAGAAATTTCTTGACATACGCCGGTATGCCTGCAAAATTTCTGTACGATCTGCCGACTGATGCGGGAGGCATCAATGTGTCAGCTCAAATGCCGCATGACGCGGCGCTAAAAAGCTGACACGAAAAATTGCCGGCACGCCTGAACGACAATAGGCTTTTAGAGGAGCCCAACATATTGTTTATCATTCATTATTCCGTCTTTTTTAAATATGTTTCACCATTTAACTCATCATAAATCTATAACAAGGCTTTTGGATCCCGTCACGATCCAAAATCGCGGCGAAGCCGCACCATAACTATTCACTATTCACTGTTCATTATTTCTGTGTCAGTGAATAGTGAATAGTTGTGGTTGCGCTGCGCGCTTGATCATATGGTGAGTTATCCGGGTGATCATATTTTTAAATTCTTCTGCGTGTGCTCTGCAAGGGTACTCCTTATCCCGCACTGTCACAGCGTATGTTCGCTTTGCATAAAGCTGTCCCAGAAACGCAGCTCGAAGCCTGTGCATTTTTCGAAGATACGGCATAAGCTTTCCGTTTCGCCGCTGCTTATATCCTGCCTGTCGAGCATATCTATCCAGATCGCGTTCGCTTTGGCGTATTCTTCCGAAGTATATGCCGCGAACCAGTCGGCATAGGGGGAATCCCCGATCTTCTCCGAATACCTTTCGCTGACGGTCTTTGCGATATACGCATAGCTCCATGAGCACTGGAGAAGTGCCGTGAGCCCGCGCGTCGTCCCTTCCTGCGCCGTCTCTTTCAGGTATTGCAGATAATCGGAGCAGGCGGGGGTTTTACTGCCGTTCACGATCTCGTCCTCGGTTATGCCCAGCCGCTTCATATTGGGAAGATGCACATTCTCCGTTTCAAAACTCACCGCTTGTATCTCGCGGGCGAGAAAATCGCCGAGACTGCGGCTTTCGGCGTTTAGCTCTATAGTCTTGAGTATCCCGGTATAATCGATCAGGTAATAATAGTCCTGCTGCATATAGGATCTGAACCGCTCGGCTTCCAGAGTCCCGCCGGCCATTCCCGTGACGAAGGGATGCTCAGCAGCCTTGTCCCACAGCGGCTTGGTGCGGTTGAAAAGCGTATCGGATATCTTTGTCATGCTTATGATCCGCACCCGTCAGGGTGCGCCTCCTCTTTGCTTTGGTGCGTCAGCGCTCAAGCGCTCCCGCCTACGTATTACGGGCGGGGACGCCAATGTGCGAGTTTGAAGATCTCTGATCTTCAGACTCAGTTCTCCTGTTTTTCGGCAATTATCGCAACGTATCCGCCGCTCTTATAGCCCTCTGCGACGTCCTCGGGCTCTTCGTTTGTGTACATCGGATTTTTGATGAGAGTCTGATAGAATGTGAATTTTGATACACCGAGCTTTTTCAGCACGCCGATCTTTTCTTCGGTAGAATGCCATACACCCGATGAAGCAAGTGCGAGAGGATAGGGAAGCTGCGGCATGGTGCCGTCGAGATACTTGTGCTCATAGGTCCCGAGAGCCTTGCCGAGCAGATACATAAATCCGAACGCGCTCTCCTTCGGAACATCGAGCAGTATAAGCTTTCCGCCGTTTTTGAGTGCCGACAGGCTTTTCTTATAGACGGGGGTGAGGTCCTCCATATAGCTGGAGCTGCCGTTGAAATAAATGATGTCGTAGCTGTTCGCGGGCAGATCGGCATCCTCGATCAGGCCGACGCTGATGACATTCACGCCGCGCTTTTTCGCGATCTCTGCCATATCCTGCGAAGGCTCGATGCCTTCGATCTGCGTGCAGTCGATACAGCTCTCGAACAATCCGCTGCCGCAGCCTACCGACAAAAGCCTCTTGCCCGAAATATCGCCCAGTACCTTCTTGAAAAGTCGAAGCTCGCTCTCAAAAAGATTTGAGTTCTCCATAAACCACTTGTCGTACTGCTCCGCATAGCCGTCAAACTTCTGTCCGCCGATATCCATATTGTTTTCGCTCATTTTATATTTACCCCCTGTTATCTCCGTTTATCCTGAAAGCGTGATCCATGGGTCCGCTGCCTTTTCCGAGATCCAGTCCCGCGGCAAGCGCTCCCGAGATATACTCCTTGGCGTTCCGGACCGCCATGCCGAGCGTACTGCCCTTTGCAAGCCCGGCGGCGATGGCGCTCGAAAGCGTGCAGCCTGTTCCGTGGGTGTTCGGATTGTCTATCCTTTTTCCTCTGAACCATTCAAAGCCGCCGGCATTGTACAGAAGATCGTTCGCGTCGCTGATACGGTGTCCGCCCTTGCAGAGCACGGCACAGCCGAAGCTCTCGCTGATGAGCCTTGCCGCTGTGAGCATATCATCTTCATTTGAAACAGACATTCCCGCAAGCACCTCTGCTTCGGGGATATTCGGTGTGATAACGCAGGCGAGAGGCAGAAGGCTTTTTTTGAGCTCTTCAACGGCGCTGTCGTCTATCAGCTTCGCACCGCTTGTTGCAACCATGACGGGATCTACCACTATGTTCGCGGCCTTGTAAAATCTGAGTCTTTCTGCAATTACACGGATAAGGCTTGCCGAGGAGACCATACCGATCTTTACCGCGTCGGGACGGATATCCTCAAATACCGCGTCGATTTGCTGACCGAGGAATTCGGGAGACGATTCAAGTATCCCTCGTACGCCGGTGGTATTCTGAGCTGTTAAAGCAGTGACAGCGCTCATAGCATAAACGCCGTTGAGAGTCATCGTTTTCAGATCAGCCTGTATCCCGGCACCTCCGCTGCAGTCGCTTCCTGCTATGGTCAATGCTGTTTTTAATATCATTTTTCTTCTCCTTTCAGATATCAGCATCGTTTTATAGAGCGGCATAAGGTGGTGTCCCCGATATGCCGCTTGAAGCTTTCGGCTCATAATGCCGAAGCAAACTTCCAAAATTCATCTGTGCATTTAAAGCTGTCAAGACAGAAGTCGCAGATGCGTCTTAATTCCGCCTGCTGCTGTTCACTTCGGTCATATACGGCGACGACCCTGAACTCATCTTCCTTTGCTGTTCGTGCTGCGTAAAGAGCGTCCTCAAAGACCAGTGTGTTCCCGCGGTCGGCCGCAAAATGCTCCATAGCGCGACGGAATATTATAGGCTCGTCCTTGCCGTGCCCGACCTCCGAGCAGGTGAATATCGCGTCGAAATAATGCTCCAGCCCGCATCGCCTGAGAGCCGCTTCAATTGGGTATCTGTCGGTCGCGGTGGCAATACAGAGCTTTGCCCCGAGTTCTTTCAGCTTATTCAGAAAAGCTTCGGCTCCTGCTTTGGGCAGCACTTCGTTTAAATATGCCTGCTCGACGGTCCGGTCTATGCCCGCGACGATTTCGTCGGGCGTAAGGGTGAGCCCGTATTCCGAAATGAAATACTCCGCGGCCTGATAAAGGCTCAGGGGCTTTAAGTCTTCCCGAAGTGTCGGTGACGGTGTTTTTCCCAGCGAACGAAGGTATCTCCCGCCTGCTGTGTCCCAGACATACATGGAATCGAACAGCGTTCCGTCAAAATCAAATACGGCGCATTTTATCATCATACGCCTGTCATCTCTTCCGAAAGCCTGCGAAGCTCGCGGCATTCGCTCTCGATGTCGTCGGCGGAAAATATGGCGCTCACCAGTGCAATGCCGTCCACTCCCGTTCCCGAAAGCTGTTTGATATTATGCTTTCCGAGCCCGCCGATAGCGACAACGGGGATATCGACAGCGCCGCAGATCTCCTTCAGAGTTTCCGTTGACACGATTTCTGCGTCCGCCTTTGTGGGAGTGGAGAACATCGCGCCTACGCCGAGACAGTCGGCACCCGCTTTTACCGCGTCAAGCGCTTCCTTTACCGTGTGCACCGACACGCCGATCATCATTTCTTCGCCGACTCGTTCACGCACCTTGGCTGCCGTCATATCCTCCTGTCCCACATGGATACCGTCGGCGTGGCTTTTGACGGCGACCTCGACATTATCGTTTATAAACAGAGGCACACCGTACCGTTTGCAAAGCGCGGCGATCTCTGTTGCCTCGGCGAGAAGATCATCGTCACCGAGTTCCTTTTCGCGCAGCTGAACGCAGGTGACTCCTCCCTTGAGCGCAGACTCTACCTGCTGATAAAGAGTCCGGCCTTTAAGCCATGCTCTGTCCGTTACGGCGTAGAGCAGCATCGTTTTTTTATCGCACTTCATACTTAGCACCTTTCTCCAGCTGCTCGGGAGTCATGTTGCAGACAGCGTCGATTATATAGTTCCTGTAAGAAGAGTTTCCGTCAGCCTCGGAAAGTCTTGCATGAGCAAGCTCACCCGCATATCCCATAGTGCAGACAGCAGCAGCAGCCGCTTCAAGGGGCTGGTCGGTATTAGCCGCAAGGAAAGCCGCGGTCATCGCGGAAAGCTGGCAGCCTGTTCCCGTAATGCGCGACATCATCGGGTGACCGTTGCGGATACAGTAGGCTTTCCCGCTGTCAGCCACAATGTCTGTCGCGCCCGTAACGACAACTACCGCGCCTGTTTCGGCGGCAAACTTCTTGACATAAGCTGCTGCGCTGTCAAGATCCTCCTCCGAGATCTTATCGGCGGCATCGGCATCAACACCCTTGGTGGTACCGCTTCCCGCCGCCAAAGTCTTGATCTCGGAGATGTTTCCGCGGATGCAGGTGAACCGGATCTCTTCGAGAAGCTTCCGCGCGGTATCGGTCCTGAGCCCGGACGCGCCCGCACCGACGGGATCCAGCAGGACGGGGTGCCCCAGCTCATTTGCGCGTCTGCCCGCAAGGAACATCGAAGGGATAGTATTGCTGTTGAGCGTTCCGATGTTGATGTTCAGAGCGTTACAGATACTTGTTATTTCCGCCGCCTCGTCCCGGTCGTCAGCCATAATGGGCGACCCGCCGCAGGCGAGCAGGATATTTGCGCAGTCGTTTACGGTGACATAATTTGTGATATTATGTACCAGAGGGCAGGTGTTCCTGACGTTTTCAAGCATTTTTCCAAACATGATAATTCCTCCCGAAATATAAATTTGAAGCGTTTCGGCGCCGTACAGGCAAAAAAACAGGAGAACCTTCTTTACTACATCCTGTAGTTTGCGGTGTCTCCTGTAAAAAATCTACAATTATGACTTCCTACGGCGGCATTATCCGCATCAGGTCAAAGGGTCGAAGCTTGGTCGCTTCCTCTCAGCCCAACATCATGGGCTCCCCTGTTTTATGCAGCTTGTTCATTATACTACTTTCTGCGGGAAATGTCAAGAGCTGCGAAGTATTTTTGTTGTTTTCACATGAAAACTATTTTTTCGCTTGATTTTATCCTGTTTTTGTGATATACTGTAGTAAAGATAGTGAAGCGAAAGGCGGTGAGCTGTATGTATGTATTTCCGTTAAAATGTGAAGGCGCGGAAGTGCTGCGTCATATCTTCCCTTCAAAACAATGTGCGGTACAGAAAACTAAAGAGCTTGCCGAGCGTGACGAAAGAATAAACCGCGTTATCATATTCGGTAGTGCGGTGACTATGAAATGCGGTGCTGAAAGCGATATTGACATTGCCATTGACAATAACTGTGCCGATGAGGAAAGCTTCGCGTCGCTTGCCGGAAGATTCTATCGTGAGATGCCCTCGGAAATAGATGTAATAAATTACAACAATATACACAGCGATCTGCTGAAAGAAAATATAGAGAAAGGAATATGTGTCTATGCAAAGCGCCAATGATTTTTTAACACTTGCAGAACGTGATCATAAGGCGTGTATCAAAATGGAGGAAGATTTCCCGGACGAATATGCTGTCACTGCAGCTTCATACCATATACAGCAGGCAGTTGAAAAAGCATTAAAAGGCTTGATTTTGCTGAATGGTGAAACCCCGGAATTTACACGTAACATTGCCAAATTATCAGTGCAGTGCGATCGGATTGGAGTTGCACTTCCCGAGCAGATCGATGATATAGCGGATACACTGACTCTATGGGAATCGACTTCAAGATACGATCCGTTCGTATCGTTTACAAAAAACAAATACGAAACTGCAAAGACTGTTTATAACGAATTATAACGAACTGCACGAACAATTATCGGAAGAAATACAACAGATAGAAAATATGCAGAATGACTTAAAATTGCAGCATTAAACACAACGTAGCCTCGGTTCATAACGAATCGGGGCTTTTTCATTTTAAGGCAGGTGAAACATTGTTTTAAGAGGTGCCCTTAATATTCCTCTGACCCGCAGAAAAAGTCTCAAAGCAATCCTCGGATATGTGCGGTTCGGGAGGTATTCTTTTTTCGCTTATTATTATCCGTATAGCTCTATTCCCCAAGCAGCTTTTTCTTCACCGCCGTATATTTCTTTTCCGGTATGGGTATCACCGACCCGTCCGAAAGCTCGACCTTGAATCTCCGCACAGCCCTGACATCGAGCGGGTTTATGATATAGCTTGAATGTACGCGGATCAGAGTTCCCTCGGTCTGTTTCTCTAAATCGGAGAGGCTGCACCTGACCGTGATAGTTTTGTCGCGCAGATGAAGAATGCACCTGTGCTCCGACGTGGACTCTATCCATATAACGGAGCCGAGCGTTACGACATAGAACGCGCCGTCCGTCCCGAGCAGGCTTATACGCGGCTCCTGCACGGACGTTTTCGCATTCTTGTACAGCTCATTGTAATGGTCGGGGTAAAGATAATCATCCTTGTGGTACTCTATCGGGTGAGATATATGCACCATAAATATTTTCGGAACTCGTTTCCGTTTTCCGTCTTCATCGGTGTAAGTGACATCACCCCAGCTGAATTGGAGCCGCTGAAATGCCGGAATAACGTCACCGTTGGGATAATGCCCCGTGACAACATACATAAGCATTACCTCACAGGTCGCGGGAGAAGTCCTGACGTACTCCGCCTCGATGTTGCCGAGGGTAAAGG
>JAFTAG010000175.1 GCA_017458655.1 Ruminiclostridium sp.
CCATTCGCACCGCCCTAAAGCCGTCATATTGCACAAATTTTCCTTGACATACGACAGTATGCCTGCGAAAAATTTGTACAATCTGCCGACTTTATGTCGGCACGCCTGAACGACAATAGGTTTTTAGAGGAGCCCTTATTTTTTACCAATGTTCACAACTTAAGCGAAAAAGTAAGAATAACGTTTCTGTCTCCCCCGTCGGAGGCGGGGGAGACAGAAACAAAAATTTTCTTAAGTTGTGGATAGTGATTTTTTAGATCTGTGCCGCTATGAGATTCGAAAGAAAGTACATTATGGCACATTCGTTTTCCTGCCATATACGAAAACGTCTTCTCACACCGCATATCAGATAGCCGTCGGCTGCTGCTCCGTCCCCGATCTTAACGATCATGACCGATTCGAGTTTCTGCTCCCGAAGCGCCCCGTATAAAAGCGGACAGCTCTTTTCGAGCCCGGAAACGGTGCTCGCGGTGTAAAGCACATCGCCGCTTACATCGGAAATGTCGGAAACGTCGGCATCGAGCTGTTCATCGGCCACCGACCTCATACGGCCTTCCCCGTTCACGAAATACAGGTCGGCGATCTGCAGGCTGTCGGTGAGGAAGGTCAGCACCGACCTCAGCTTCCCGCGTAGCGTATCTCCCCTGTCGAACAGCTTTTTCAGATTTATCATATCATCGTAAATGTTGTGCTTTACCAGCTTTTTTATCTCGATATCGCGATGCTTGTCCGGGTCATATATCACATAGCAGTTTCGGCCTCTGCTTTTCCCGAGATAAAGGGTCTTGTCGATGAGCCCGAACAGGTCGCCGAAGTTGTCCGCGTCCTTCGGGAAGGAAGCGCAGCCGGAGGTGCAGGTCACAAAGGTGCCGCCCGACTCCAGACGAACATTCTGTCTCAGCACATTACATTCGTCATACAGAGCTTTAAAGAACACCTGATTCGCGGAGGTATCCGTGTCGCGGATATCCACCATAAGGAGCTCATCGCCGCCGAAGCGTCCGACTATGCCGTTTTCCCCGAGAAAATCGGCCAGCGACTTTGTCACGGCTTTCAGCACGGTATCTCCCGCGCTGTGACCGAATGTGTCGTTGATGAATTTAAAGTTGTCGAGATCGACTATGGTGAACGAAAAGGGAGTGCCCGCAGAGATAAGGGAATGCACAAAGTCCAGCGCATACATGCGGTTTACGATGCCGGTCAGCGGGTCGAGCATATCGTCAAGCGCGGTCTCGTCGAGCAGCCTGTCAAAATACGGGATCCTCCGCAGCTTTTCGACGGTATAGACCACCTGCAGCCCGTCAACGCGGTTCTGCCTTCGCAGCACGTCGGTAATGTCAATGAAGCTCCCCACAAGTCCGACGATAGTATCACCCTCGTAAAGCGGCCTTTTGGAAGCTATGATATCTCTCTCCTCGCCGCGGATATAACATTTGCCGTGTATCTTGTATGTGGTCTCCCCGGACAGCACGCGCAGCTCGTCCTGCTTATACGGCTCCGGGTCGCTGTGCCAGCCCATGTCCTCGTCTGTTTTCCCGATAAGTATATCGGCCGTTTCAAAGCCGTAAAAGTCGAGAAACGCCTGATTTACTCCGAGAAAACGGCGTTCCTTGTCTTTCCAGAAGACGCAGTCCTGTGAAGTATTGATAATGTTATCAAACAGCTCTACCGTCATATTCATAGAAACAAACCACCTTTGGGATAATATCCGGAGCCGGTATATATCGGCTTATTGATATTATAGCACAAATTTTCGGAATTTGCAACACCGTTCACAGCTTAATCGCAAATGAAAGCTTACGTTCCCGATGATGTCGGTATCCGGCAGCCTGACATACGCACGGGAGCGTCTAAGCGTGCCGAAGCGGGGCTATTGTGCAACATTAACAACAATTCCCGCCAAAGCGCCACCAAAATCTATAACGATCGGCTGAATTTTTTATGCGGACGCTAAAGTTTCGGATATTTTTGACGATATATCTATTAAATGTGTAAAATTTTTGCACATAAAATATTACAAACATATGATTTGAAAATCACTGTTCACAACTTAAGCGGAAAATTAAGTTTCACGTTTCTGTCTCCCTCGCCGGAGGCGGGGGAGACAGAAACAAAAATTTTCTTAAATTGTAGATAGTGATTTGAAAATACTTGACAGGTCATACATGGAGAGGTTGGTCAAAAATGGTGATACAGCATAATCTGGCGGCAATGAACGCCGTTGAAGCCAACAGAAAAAATGTTACCGGTTTGAAAAAGAGGACGGAAAAGCTTTCCACGGGATATAAGATCAACCGTGCCGCCGATAATGCAGCCGGGTTGGGCGTTTCCGAGAAAATGCGTTCGCAGATAAACGGGCTCTCGCAGGCCTCCTGCAACTCAAATGACGCTATAAGCCTTATTCAGACCGCGGAGGGCGGCCTCAACGAATCGGAGGATATCGCGCAACGAATGCGCGAGCTTGCCGTTCAGGCGTCGAACGGAACATATACCGACGAGGACAGGGCGCAGATGCAGTATGAGATAGACGCGCTGAAGTCCGAGATCACCAGAATAGGCGAGAGCACCGAATTCAACACTATGAAGCTGCTCGACGGGTCGTGCGGCTTCGGCGTGAATATCAACGAGACCGGCAATAACGGGATTTTCGGCGTTTACGGTGCAAGATACGGGACAAGCCCGGGCATCATCGACGGTATAGAGGTCAATGACGGCGGGGGAACAATATCAACTTCGGGTGATTTTTTTAATTTATTTGGAAATGCTATTTCAAAAACAGGACACTTTGAAGAAAAGCTTACCCCGGCCGATGTCGATAATTCCACTTCCGATATGGCAGCAAAGTATGATGAGGGATCGAATAAAGGAAACCCGTTCGTAAGTGTGCATATGGATTTCGGCTCTTTGCCGGATCTTAAAAGTCTTGAGGGAAAACATTTTTTTACCAACTGCTGTACCAACTGCTGCGGCAGGACTATCGAATTTACCGATGATGTCGGTATCAAACAAAACGGATCGACGATATCGGTCGGTCTGAAAAAAGATGACGGCACATATTTCACCGACGCCGCCGAATTTCTCAATTATATAGTAAGCGACAATACGATAAAAAGTATCCCACATGTTGAATTTGCATGCAAAGGCTCGACCCTCTATCTTTATGATGTTGACAATAATGCGTGGTCTGAGGACAATAAAGACAAGGCGATATTCTGTGACGATCCGGTCGATAAGGATCCCGTCCCGCCTTCTCCCCCGCCCAATCAGACATCATACATCATTGCGAACCTTGCCGGTGTTGAGATAATCTCCAAAAACGCGGCAACACCGGGCGGCGAAAATGCGGCGTGGTCGGACGACGGCGTGACACTCACGCTCAATCTGATCGCCGGAAAGACCTACGATCAATCGAGCATAAATAAGATCATTGCCAACGCAACGCATCCCAAGGGGGCAACAAACGCACCCGCCAATGTCGGAATGATACTCGGCAACGGTGTCTTTATACAGGAGGAGAACGACTGGTGCTCGGGGAAAACGATAGCCGGAGAACGTTCAGCGTCGCCGAGGACCGATCTTTCCCCAATTTTATCTCCCGGAGATTATGCCGATAAGATACAGCTCATAGCGAACAACTACGGCCAGTATCACGATCTCAGTCTGCAGATCTCCATAGATGCCAAACCGGGAAGCGAAAAGGTCGATACTATCGACAAAAGCAACGCCGTGCTTCATCTTGCGACCGGGACAGAGTATTCGGAATCGGATATCGAGCGGTTCCTAATGAAGAGCGGATATGATTATGACGTTATACTTGATGATGATATCGCGTATGACGGCTGCAATACGGTAATGTTTGACGTAGAAACCCCCACCGGTATCACGGTGTCAACTTCCGGCGGAAAGAGCGTGGGCAACGACCTTCTCATTGGCAAGTCCATGAGCTGCGGCAATCCTATCACATTCCAGATCGGCGCAAACGGCGCAGAAGATCAGAAGCTCTATGTAACGATAGACGATATGAGAGCGGAAGCGCTCGGCCTCGATGATGTCTTTATCGACCCGATAGAACGCGCTCTTGAAGCATTGGGCATAATCGACGGCGCTCTGACGGCAATTTCCACGCAGAGGTCAAAGCTCGGCGCAGTACAGAACAGGCTTGAATATACCACCAATTCGCTCAACAACGCAAATATGAACCTCTCGTCCGCGGAATCGCAGATACGCGATACCGATATGGCACTCGAAATGACCGCCTATGTCAAGGACAACATACTCCAGCAGTCGTCACAGGCTATGCTGGCGCAGGCAAATCAAATGCCGCAGAGCATTCTTCAGATGCTCGGATAAACGGCGCATTGACTCAAAAGACATAAAGGCACCTCTGAAAACCTCCTTCCGCTTATCAGCACCGTACACCGGACGCAGCATTCGCTTGATGTCATAAACGGTCGGAGCACGAAATAAAAAGGAAACACACCATGCTTCTGATGCTCGCTGTGGTCGGATTGTACACGATCACGTCGCTGAATGACAAATACGCCGTCAGCAAGGCAAAATATAACGGCGCACAGCTCACATTCCTTATGGCTGCGGGAACTGCGCCGTTCCTCGCTATGCTGCTCCCATGGGCGGACAGGACGCTCACGTTCACATGGCAGGCGGCTGTCTGCATTCTGCTGATAGCGCTGTCGAAATATCTCGAATTCGATATGAGCGCGAGGATACTCGAGACGATGTCGGCGTTCGAGCTTAAAGCGTGGGTCGGTATCCTGCTGTTCGTGTCGTATTTCACCGACGCGGTAATGTACGGAACTTCGCCCGACCCGCTGAAAATAATGTTCATCGTGCTGACCACGGCGGGGCTCGCTATGATCGCGATATCCGGCCGCGGCAAGGTGGAATACAAGAAGATCGTGATACCGCTGATACTGTATCTCGCGGCGCGGTTCGGCTACGGATTTGTGATGAAATGGGCGGAGCCGTACATTTCATCGACGCTGACGCTGCTGTTCGCGCTGATCGTGCTGGCATTCGTGATGCTGCCCGCAGCGAAGCCGTGGACGATACCGAAGGAAAGCCCCGAGCACCTCAAAGGCCTTATTATCGTGGTGCTCTGCAAGATACCGAACGCGTTCGGGCTTATGGGAGAGAACGCGGTCGCGGCCGAGAGCCTCACGAACTTCTCGTTTATCCCGCCGATGATACTTATCGTCATTTTCTTTGTCGGACTGTTCAGCAAGAGCACACGCCCCACCGGCCTTAACCTCGCGGGGAGCGTCGTGTGCATCGTCGGAATACTCGGCTTTCAGCTTGCCGACCTGATACCCGCGGCGTAAACGGTGCTGAAATTACGGGCATAATGCGGCAATGAAGGGATAACAGTGCGGTATGGAATACAGGAAAGCGACAAAAGGCGTCACAGAGATAAGTCTGGACGCCACGGACGCGGGAAGGCCGCTTTACGAGGCTCTCGGGTTCCGCTCCTCGGCGGAGTGTATGGTCAAAGAATTACTTGATCACCCGGATAAATCACCTTAGATCTATGCACAAAGCTCTTGGATCTCGTCACGATCCAAAACCGCGGCGAAGCCGCACCATAACTATTCATTATTCACCATTCACTCTTCACTGTTCATTATTTCTCCCTGTATTAGTGAATAGTGAAAAGTTGTGGTTGCGCTACGCTTATTATATATGGGCGATCACAAAAAAATATAAGCAGCCCCCTGTTACAGACAAGGGGGCTTTCATTATTTTACGGGAATGCCGTTTTTCTTCAAATATTCGAGATTTCTGTCTATCAGCTCACAGCGCTGCTTGACGCAGTCAGCGCTCCTGAGCGGGTCGGACGGGGTCGAGAACGTATAGTCGATAAGTCTGTCGAGCGTTGTGGAAGCAACGTGCAGTCTCGTGTCGGACGAGGCGTAGTAGATATACACCTCGTTCTTTTCATTCACAACGGCGCCGTTTGTGAAAGCGACGTTGGAAACATCGCCGACGCGCTCGGAGCCGTGGGGCGCAAGGAATAATCCCGAAGGCTCCGCGATAAGCCTTGACGGGTCATCGAGGGCTGTGGCGAACACATACAGGACGTAGCGCAGTCCCGCCGCGGTATTCCTTACCCCATGGGCGATATGTATCCAGCCCTTCGGCGTCTTTATCGGCACTGCTCCCGCGCCGTTCTTCACTTCCGTTATCGTATGATAGCGGCGGGGCGAGATGACCTTTTCCTCGGTGCAGATAACGGGGTCGGTGATATCCTTGACAAGCCCGAAGCATACGCCGCCGCCGGAGCCGGTGCTGATAAAATCGTCCTGCGGGCGGGTGTAGAAAGCGTACTTGCCGTCAACGAATTCCGGGTGAAGCACCACATTCCTCTGCTGCGGGGACTTTGACTTTAAATTCGGGAGACGCTCCCAGTTCTCAAGGTCCTTCGTGCGGACTATCCCGGCCTGCGCATTCGCGGCGGAAAGGTCGTTTGAAGCGGTGTCCTTGCTCTCGGAGCAGAACACGCCGTATATCCAGCCGTCCTCGTGCTTGGTGAGGCGCATATCATACACGTTCGTTTCCTCGGGGCAGGTGTCGGGGAGCCTTACGGGATAGTCGCGGAAACGGAACCCGTCAACGGGGCTGCCGCTCTCGGCGACCGCGAAGAAGGACTTCCTGTCGCTGCCCTCAACGCGCGCGACAAGGTAATACCTTCCGTTCATATAGAGCGCGCCGCTGTTGAGCACGGCGTTTATCCCAAGGCGCTCCATAAAGTAAGGATTTGCCGCGGGGTCGAGGTCATACCTCCAGAAAAGGGGCGTATGCGCCGCCGTGAGCACGGGGTATTCGTATCTTTGATAGACCCCGTTGTAAGCGCCGGCGGGGCGGTTTTTTCGTGTGATGAGAGCTTCGTAAGCGGCATTTTCCCTTTTGAAGCATTCGGCAAAATCATTGTCTGTGAGCATAACTCAGAGCCTCCCTTTTTTAGTTAACAGTTTACAGGTTACAGTTAACAGTTGTGGTGTCCGCTTCGCGGACTTATCCGAATTGTGGCAAAGAGAAGGGCGCAGTGCATCTTTAAACGACCTTTCAGATCTCGTCACGATTTAAATACGTCCGCGCAGCGGACACCAAAACCGTACACTGTTCACTGTTAACTGTTAACTGCTAACAGTTGTGGTGTCCGCTTCGCGGACTTATCCGAATTGTGGCAAAGAGAAGGGCGCAGTACATCTTTAAACGACCTTTCAGATCTCGTCACGATTTAAATACGTCCGCGCAGCGGACACCAAAACTGTACACTGTTCACTGTTAACTGTTAACTGCTAACAGTTTATTGTTAACCGAAACATTCTTCTTGCTGCGGCGCGGCGGTCTCGTTTTACTCCTTTACCGAGCCGGTAACAAGGTTCGAGTAGATGAACTTCTGCAGCGAGATGAAGATTATCAGCGAGGGGATTATGCAGATGATGATACCCGCGAAGATTATCTCCCATTTTGCGCCGTAGGGGCCAATGAAGCGGTACAGCGCGGTGGAAACAACGCCGAGGTCCTTCGAGGGCATATACAGGTTCGCGGTATAGAAGTCGTTGTAGATGCCGACAAACTTGATGACCAGCACGGTAGCGATAGCGGGACGCAGCATCGGGAGTATGATGCTCCAGTAGATGCGGAAGTAGTTGGCTCCGTCGAGAAAAGCGCTCTCGTCCAGCGATGTCGAGATGTTGTTGAGAAACTGCATAAAAATGTATATCGAGATGATGTCGGTGCCGATATAGAGGATGCAGGGCGCCCAGATAGTGTTGTACAGCCCGAGCGAGTTTATCACCTGAAAGACCGTGACCTGCATGGAGATGTTCGGCAGCAGAGCCGCCACGAGGAACACCGTCTTCACGGCGCGCGTAAACAGCGAGTTGAAGCGCTGCAGTACGAACGCGGTCATAGTGCCGGTGATGATCGTGCCCGCGCAGGATATCAACAGGATAATGAAGGTGTTCAGCAGGCCGCGGAGCACGTCGCCGTCAATGAACGCGGTGGCGAAGTTGCCCCACTGAGGCTCCGAGGGGAGCGCGAACACGCTGGTGGTGATGTATTCATCGTGTGTCTTGAAGGCTCCGAGCAGCACCACGAACAGCGGCAGTATAACGAGCAGGCAGGCGCTTACCAGAACGAGATATTTCAGTATGATGAAGATCACGCGCACGGGCTTTGGGGTCTCCTTGAACTTGTAAGCCGTGTGGTTTTTGCGGAATTCCGCGAGCGCGTCTGTGCCGGTGAGCTCTGCGGTCTCTGCCGCAGCAGCGGCGGTCCCTTCGGTCACGGGAGTTTCTTTTGTCTTGCTCATACTATTTGTCCTCCCTGAATATCGCCTTTTGTATGCCGGTAACTATCAGAATTATTGCCAGCAGCACGACGGCCATTGCCGAGGCCAGTCCGACGTGCTGGTAGGTGAACGCGGTGTCTATCGTTCGTATAACGAACGTGCTGGTGCCGAAGCGTCCGCCGGTGATGATGTAGGGTATCTCGAATACGGAGATAGAGCCCTTTATCGCGAGGATAAGCTGCAGCGCTATTATCGGGCGTATGCCGGGGAAAATGATGTAGCGGAAGCGCTGCCACGAGTTCGCGCCGTCAAGATCCGCAGCTTCATAGATGTCGGGAGAAATGGACTGTATGGCGCCGATGTACATTATGATATCAAAACCTATGTAGCGCCATATCGACGCGAAAACGAGGCACCAGTTGACGATGCTCGGATTGGACAGCCACTTTACGGGCTCAGCGCCGAAAAGCATAAGTATGCTGTTGAGCGTGCCCTCGGTATTGGTGATGCCGTCGCCCTTCTGGAAGAAACGGCGGAAGATGAGCGATACGGCCACGCCGTTCATCATATAGGGGAAGAAGATGATGCCCTTGAAGAGATTGGCGAACTTTATCTTTGTGCAGAGTATCGTCGCGACGAGAAGCGCCACTGCCTGCTGCACGAACGAGCCGCCGAAGTAGTAGAGAGAGTTGATGAATGTCGAGAAATAGCTCGAGTCGGAGAACAGCGTCTTGTAGTTGTCGAAGCCGACCCACTTAACGCTCGCGCCGAACTGGTCGCGCTCCTGGAAGCTGAATATCCCCATATTGACCGCCGGGATAACGGTGAACAGTATCATCAGTATTATAGGTATCAGCAGGAACAGCAGGGTCGTGACATACTTCTGTCCCGTGTAGCCGCGGAGCCATTCCGCAAGGCTTCTTCTTTTCGCTTTCGCGGGTGCGGGTGCCGGTGAAGGCGCGGAGGTCGGTTCAGACATGGCGTTTTATCCTTTCTCGTGATCGTATTTCCGAAGGTCGGACATTCTGAAAAAGCGGCTCATTTGCCGCTCCTTCAGAATATCCGCGCCGGGGAGCGTTAATGCTCCCCCAAGCGCAGAATTTGTGTTTTTTCGTGCTTATCAGCCTGCAAGGTAAGCTGCGAGCTCCGCGTTGGCGTCTCTTGTTGCGGCCCATCTTGCGTTGTTGTCGGCGAAGATAGCCTCGACCGCGCTGAAGTCCTGACCGCCGATAGCAGCCTCCGCGATACGAATCTTGAAGTTGGCTGCGTCGCCTGCCCATGTGCCGACCTGAGAGTCGTTGTTGATAGCGTCAAATACGCCTACAAGTCCGTCGGGAGCGGGTGCCGCGGTGAAGAGCACGCAGTTCTGGAAAGCCTCGAGGTAGTCGGGCATCTTGCTGCCCTTGAGAGTACCGATGCTGCCTTCCGCCTCGGCGTCGCCGGATTCCTCGATGTACCACTTGATGTACTTTTTGCCGAGTTCCTTTACATCGTCGGAGATGTTCTTGTTGATACCGAAGCAGTAGTCGGGAGCGGACTGTGCGTACTGCTGACCGCCGATAGAGAACGGAGCGGGCATATAGCCGATATCATCGGGGTTCGGGCCTGCTTCCGCGAACTGCGAAACTGCCCAGGAGCCCATTACCATAGTACCGATAAGGCCGTTGTTGATAGCGCCCTTGCAGCCCTCCCAGTCGGTGGTGGCGGGGTCTTCCTCGATAAGAGACGGGTCGCTGAATACATCATACATCAGCTTATAGACATTGTAGTAGGCGCCGCCGGGAGTGAAGATGTCTTCCTTGTTTATAAGGAGGTCATTCTCATAGGAGGGGGAACCGGAAGCGGAGAGAACGAGCGCTGCCCACTGAACGAGCGTCCAGTCTGCCGCCGCGAAGTTGGTGTAGTAGGGGATAGCGTCGGTGTTATCGCGGATAAGCTTGAGGTCTTCGATAAATGCCTCGGGTGTTGTCGGGAGCTCGGTAACGCCCGCGGCTGCCCATACCTTCTTGTTGTAGCAGATACCGCCGGAAACGTTGCCGCGGTGTGCTATACCGTAAACCACGCCGTCGTACATTTTAGCGTCCGCCCAGTTATATACGGAGTCGATCTCGTCGTATGTACCGAGGGGCTCGAAGAAGTTCGCGAGGTCGGAGAGCTTTACGGTGTCCGGGATAAAGAGGACATCGCCGTAGTCGGTGGTGTTCATCATCGTGGAAACATCGCTCACATAATCGGTGTAGCCCTGATAGATGACGTCACAGTTGTTTGCTTCCTCGAAGGCCGCGGTTATCTCGTCGAGGTGACCGTCCTGAACGCGGTCTGTACGGCAGGTGAGAACTCTCAGAGTGAGCTTTTCGCCTGTGGGAGCCGCCTCTGTCTCGGGAGCTGCCGTCGTTTCCGCGGGAGCAGCCGTAGTATCGTCAGCCTTGGTCTCCTTATCGGCTGCGGGAGCGGCGGTTGTAGTTGTTTCCGCGGGAGCCGCGGTCGTGGTAGTTGCGGCGTTGTTGCCGCCGCAGCCTGCGAACGACAGTACAAGAGCCGATGTAAGAGCCGCTGTGAGGATCTTTTTAAGTTTCATACTATTCTTTCCTTTCGTTTCATACGGGTCGTATTTTGTTAAAAATTAAGCAAACTTTCGATACCGTTTACTTAAATCTTGCTTAAATTATATCTTATCATCATTTATTTGTCAACAAATTTTCATAAAAAAAGACCTTGTTCGGTCAAATTTTGTACAAAACGCAGATCTCGGTGCATTTCGTTTGTTGCAATTGACGCTAAAGCTAAAGTTAGAACTTTATTTACTTTTCTTAATTATTTACTTTCTTTAAGCAAACAAATACTTAAATAATCGTCACACTGCACAATCAAGCATAATGATTTTGGATATTGAGCACAAAAAATGCCGTGAAACGCCGCATTTGTACCCAAACTGTTACCGGGTCGGTCTGTAAAGATTGACAATCGGGGAGCGGCGTGGTATAATATTTGTAACATCTCCCGCCGAAAGGAGCCGACGCTATGACAAACGAAGCTATCCTTACCGTAAGAGTGACCTGTCTCGAGGCAGCCGCCGTCAAGGGTCACACAATGGACATTGTAATGGTGCCGTTTACGGGAACTGCCGAGGGGCCGTATTTCACGGGCAGCGTATCGGGCAGCGGCATAGATACGCAGAAGATCGAAAAAAACGGCCGATGCAGACTTTCGGCGAGATACATACTTGACGGAAAGGACGCGGACGGCGCTCCCTGCAAGCTGTTCATCGAAAACGAGAGCGGCGCCGACGGAAGGCTCCGGCCGAAGATAATCACCGACAGCGCGATGCTTGCCGCGTGGGAGACCACTCCGATGTATGCCGAGCTCGAGCCCTCGGAGAACGGGGTCATAATACGCATTTTCAAAGAGCGCGGTGACGGCTCCAATCCGAGCCCGCCGTTCGAGCAGCCCGCATATATGTGACCGCATTCCCGACGGACAACAGGCGAAGAACCTATTATAGTAATTAATAATTAATAATTGTGGTGTCGCTTCGCGACGTATTTGAATCGTGACGAAACACGAAACTTTTATTTTGATAAGGGATCAATATAAAAAGTCTCCGAAATGGTATTATAAAGCCATTCGGAGACTTTTTTTGCGCTGCACGGCCGAATGCTCGGCGCGAAGCCCTATCTTCTCTTGTAAACTGCCGCGGCCACTATCCCGACAACAAGACACAGCACCGACACTCCGAGCAGAGCATATTCGTTCGTATCCTCGCCGCCGCCCCCGCTCATCGACGGAAAGACGTTCATCTGCGGTCTGCCGCCTGTCTGCGTTCCGGACGAGTCCGACTGCGCAGGCTTCGTTGTGTCGCCGGACGATGATGCTTCGCCCGGCTGCTCCGAGGCTTTCGTCGTTTCGGCGCTCGTGTCCGTCGGTGTCATTCCCTCGGGCATACTGCCGTCTCCCGATATTTGTGACGGGTCGAAGCTTACGGACATATTGCCGCTTACGACATCGCTGCTGTCCGCAGTCTGTTCGCCGGTCGCGCCGCTGTCGGAGCTTGTTCCGCGCGTCTTTCTTCCGAAACCGCCGAAACCGCCGTTGCCGCCGTTCATGGAGCCCATATCGGAGATCGTAAGGCCGCTCGCGTCGATAAGCGCGGAGCTGTCGGCCTGCTGCCCGTCGGAGGTCGAAGGTATCGAGCCGTCAAGCTGCCCCCTGACGCTTTCGGCGCGGAGAGAGCAGAATGACTTTATCGCCTCCACGCCCTTCAGATATTCTTCATAGGTACCGCTTCTTATGTCATAGTCGAGCGTCACGCGGACATTTCCCGCGGGGTAGATGAACGGCTCGCGGGTGTAATCGACTTTCGTTTTCGGCGACAATCCCCACGTACGCATTTTTGAGTACAGCTCGCGTATCAGCAGGTACCCGCTGCCCGCCATCCACCCGATATCTCCGTCAACGGTCGCCTGCGCCTGCTCTGCCGTAAGAGGCGCGCTCTGCTTGCTGCCGAGGTCGTTTATCTTTGTCTTTTTTTCGAGCCGGATAACGGAGGTGTCTCCGTTATAGTATCTGATACGGAATTTCTCGCGTCTTGCCGCACCGTTTATCTTTTCACGGAGC
>JAFTAG010000024.1 GCA_017458655.1 Ruminiclostridium sp.
CGTTTATAACGCGGCGGGCGGCTATCTCTCGATATGCTCCGGCATAAAGGGCTACAACGTTACCGCCACCAACGGCGCGCAGTCGGGACTTTTCTCGGCGGCATACGCCATGAATGTGATAAGGCTCGGCCGCGAGAAGGCTATGCTCGCGACCGGCACCGACGAGAACGACGATATAATCCGCGAGCTGTACGACGCGCTCGGACTTGTCTCCGACACGCATATCGCGCCGTATTCCGGCTCGGACAGATTCGTGCTCTCCGACGGCAGCACCACTCTGCTGCTCGAGGAGGAGGAAAGCGCAACGGCAAGAGGAGCCCGTGTTTACGCATACGCGGCGGGCTGCGGTATGGCTCACGGGAATGTCCCGTTCGGAAAGCTCTCCGGCTCGGACGAAGCGCTTGACCGCGCGATAAACGACGCTCTTGCGGACGCCGGAATGAAGGCTGCGGACATAGACGCCGTGGTCGGCTTCGCAAACGGCTGCAGGGTCGTTGACGACATCGAGCTCGGCGCGCTGAAACGCGTTTTCGGCGACAGGCTCGCTTCGCTCCCGATACTTTCCGTGAAGGAAAAGCTCGGCGAGGGCAGAGCGGCTTCGGCGGCTCTCGGAGCGGCACACGCGGCGATGATGCTCCACGGCGAGATCGCGGAGGACAACGCGTATTTCCTCGGCGCGGACGGTAAGATGAGCAGAAAGGCCGTAAAGGGCAGCGGGCTTAAGAATGTGCTCGCTCTGTCGTTCGGCGCGGGCGGCTCGTACTGCGCGATCGTGATAGGCAGATAAGGAGCGGTATGATGAAGGTTGCAATAATAACGGGAGCGTCCCGCGGTATCGGCAGGGCCTGCGCGATACGTCTCGCAAAGGACGGCTTCACGGTCGTTATAAACTACAGCCGCAGCGAGGATGAGGCAAATGCCGTTCTCTCGCAGATCAAGGCTGACGGCGGCGACGGTATGATATACAAGGCGGACGTGTCCGACCCCGCGCAGGTAAAGCAGATGGTGAAAGACATCGACAAGCGGTACGGGCAGATAGACCTGCTCGTGAACAACGCCGGTATCGTCCGCGACAGCTTCCTGCTGATGATGAACAACGACGACCTCGACAAGTGCTTCGACCTCAACGTCAAGGGGTATTTCTACTGCGCACAGCAGGTGGGATTGAAAATGTTCCGCAAAAAGAGCGGCGTTATCATCAATATGTCCTCGGTGAGCGGCGAACTCGCGCTTGCGGGACAAAGCGTCTATAGCGCGGCAAAGGGTGCGGTCAACTCGCTTACCCGCGTGCTCGCTAAGGAGCTCGGCGCAAAGGGCATCCGCGTGAATGCGGTAGCTCCGGGATTTATCGAGACCGAGATGATAAACGCGCTTTCCGACGAGAAGAAGGAAGAATACCTCAAAGATATCCCGCTCCACCGCTTCGGTAAGGCCGAGGAGGTCGCGGCGGTCGTGTCCATGCTCGCGTCGGACGAGCTCTCGTATATGACGGGACAGATCATCACACTTGACGGCGGTATTTCACTATGATGTACATAAATGAGATCGATGAAAGAATAAAGCAGCGCCCGCCCTTCCAGATGATCGACAGGGTCACGGAGATAGTTCCCGGCGAGAGCGCAAAGGGCATAAAGTGCGTTTCGGTCAACGAGCCGCATTTTATCGGGCATTTCCCCGGCGCGCCGATAATGCCGGGCGTACTGCTGATCGAAAGCTGCGCACAGCTCTGTTCGCTCGTTATCGAGCCGGACAGCAGCGACGACAAGCTGTATGTGCTGCTCAAGGTCGATGGCTTCAAGTTCGTGAAGCCCGTCATTCCCGGCGACGTGCTGGATATAAGCGTTGTAAAGACCCGCGGCGGTGCGGGGCTGTTCGCTTTCGATGCCGTGATAAATGTCGAGGGGAAGACCCACGCAAAGGGCTCCATGACGTTCACGGCAGTAAACAAAGACGCGATCTACAGCAGATAGTCTTTGCAGACAGCACGGGGTCTGCGCGCCCCGCTGCACCAGATCGATCTGATTTACGGCACGGCAAAATCTCGCAGGATTTTACTGAACGTATATAAAAACGTGTATTCCCCCGCCGGTGCTGACGGGGGAATATATGACTAAAGAGAAAAGGAACGGTGCAAATGCCCGAGAGATCCCAAAAGAAGATTATTGTGATAAACGGCAGCCCGAAAAAAGACAAAAGCTTCACAATGACCGTTACAAACGCATTTGTGAAAGGCATTGAGCAGGAAGGCGGCGTGGCCGAGCTTATCAACATTTCCGACCTCGATATCACCCCCTGCCGCGGATGCCTCTCATGCTGGGGACGCACGGCGGGCGAATGTGTCATAAAAGGCGACGATATCCCCATGCTGCGGGAAAAGCTCAAAGCGGCAGACCGTATCGTTATCAGCTTCCCGCTGTTCTTCTTCGGTATGCCGGGAATGCTGAAGGTGGCTGTTGACCGTCTGCTCGGAATGCTCGAAACATACCGAGGCATGATGCCTTCCCCGGACGCAGATCTTGCAAGCAGAATGCGCTACGCAAGAGATGGTCAGGGCATTGCAGTCATATCGTCCTGCGGCTTCTCGGAGTCCGCGGCGGTGTTCGAGCCGCTTCGTGAGCAGCTTGAGCTTATCCTCGGCAGAGGCAACTACACCGCGATATTCTGCCCCGAGCTCAAAGCGCTGATAGATACCGGCAAGGGGCGCAAGCTCCCGGCTTACCTCGCTAAAGTCGAGACCGCAGGGGTGACTTTCGGCAAAGAGGGCAAGCTGGACGAAGCAACGATGGCGGAGCTCTCAAAGCCGCCGTTCATGCCCGAGACATACCGGATACTGACGGAGAATTTCTGGAAAGAACAGGAAAAACGGGAAGGCAGTGATACCGAATGATAAAGATAGCCGTTGATCTGAAAGGCGCTGACAGGCCGC
>JAFTAG010000025.1 GCA_017458655.1 Ruminiclostridium sp.
AGCGCCCGACCCGACCGCAGATACAAGCGTGTTCTTCACTACATTGACCTGATATACGGAGAGTACCCCGATGTGAGCGCGACAGCGATAAACCGGGGCTTTCCCGCTTAATTCCGTCGCTGTCTCGTCAAAGAGGTTGCCTGCGCGGGACTGTTCTTGTTGCAGAATATTCCCTATAATTCGTATTTATCCCTACGCAAACTGCGCTATCGCAACCTTCTTTGACAAGACGGCGATACGCGCCCTTTAGCGGCTCGGTACGAGACGCCATACTTCTCCGTCGCTTCGGATGGAAAGTAGGTCGCCACGCCGGCAGGGACCTGCAAAAGAGACACAATACTTCTTGCGGGCGAAAAGAAACGATATACTGCACCGCGCGTTATCAGCGCCTTTTCCGCTTTCCTGCGGCAAGGATCACCGCCGCAGCTGCCGCCGCACCCGCCAAAGCGGCAGTGTTATCTGCGCCGGTTACGGGGTTTCTGTCGGACGACGGCAGCGACACCACCACGCTCCCGTCCGGGAGCTTCAGCACGATATCCGGCTTTTCGGGGCTTTCGCAGTCTTCATCGGAAGCCTCTCCCCCGCCCTGCTCATTTGTATTATCCGCATTTTCCGCGGCATTGTTTTCGGCGGCATTCTCATCGGCCGCGGTACTTTCGCCGCCGGTATCATCTTCTTCGGGGAGCGCTTCGGCAGGCGCTCCCTCGCTGTTTTCGGGGGGCTCAGCCGTGTCGGCTTCTTCCTCGCTGTCTGCGGGAGCGCCCGTCGGCAGCGCATCATCGGGCTCGCCGACGACATCGTCATACTGCTCGTCATAGGCGGTGCTCCCGGGCGCGTCCGTATCGTCAAGACGAACGATCACCCTGTCTTCGGCGGAAGTCCCGAGACTTACGGACTCCATACTGCCGCCGGAATTGTCGGTAACTGTAAGCTCCGCGACTTTGTCGGCCTTCACATCGGTATCGTCCAGCAGCTCACGCACGCCCACGAACAGACCGCTGCTGTCGAGATTTCCGTCATACGCCATTGACCGCTCCACCGAGCTCCCGTCATCGAGCGTGAACGTGAATGTCAGGTCAAAACCGTACCGCATCGCGGTCACATAATCGAGCAGGATACCGGCAGCGGCTCCTGCGGCGGATTCCGCAGTCATAAGCTCCTCACCCGCGTTCTTCATTTCCCACACACCGCCGTCAAAGCTGAAATAGCCGTTTTCCTTGTGAACTATATCGAAATTGTCCGGGTCGCTGTTCTCGACCCAGATGAACGTGTATGCTTCCCCCGTGTCATCGAATGTCCCGACGGTATAGCCGTATTGGTCGCGGTCGCACCGCATAACGACGTTTTTGTCGGAATTCGCCATACGAAAAACGACGGTGTCCTCGGTCTGCTCGCACACGAACTCCACGCCTATCCCGAGGCGGGCGTCCGCGGTGCGGCCGGAGCTGCCGTCGCTGAAAACGTAATATGTGATTATCTTCCCGTTTTTCCACGCGGCATAAACGCCCCTGCCGAATATGAGCAGAGGGGCGGCATCGGCCGATGCTGCGCATACCGGAACGGACAATGCCGCCGCTGTCAGCGCTGATGCGACAATAGACGCGGAAAGCTTTTTCATCTTGCAGCTCCTTTCGGACAGTTTTCCGACGGGTCTTTTCTTTATTCTACCACATTATTGCGGTTTTTGCAAGTTTTTCCGCTATCGTTTCAGTCTTTCCGAAACGAGCTGCGCGCAAACTCCGGTGAAAGCTCCCGCAGCGCAGCCGAACGCGATAAGCACCGGGAGATACCCTACCACGGCGAATGTCCCCGTCACGGCGACCGCAGCCGCGACCTGCCCGATATTGTGCAGAGCGGCTCCGATAACGCTGCATACCCACATCGGCATTTTCGGGAATATCCGTGAGAGCGGTATCATTCCCGCGAGACAGAGGAACGCACCCGCAGCGCTGAATATTATCGCGGAAAATCCCGACGCGAACAGCGCCCCGAGAAACACCCGCACCGCGACTACCAGAGCGGTCTCGTATGGTCTGTAGCGGTAAACGCAGAAGACTGTGATGATGTTCGCGAGACCGAGCTTCATTCCCGGCGCCATTGGGAGCTCCGGGAACTGCAGCTCCGCTACGAAGATGATCAGCGCCGCCGCGGTGAGCACCGATAGCTCCGCGAGCCGCCCGACGGTCATTTTTTTATTCATATATCGTCTCCGTTCCGTAAGGCGAGGTGTTCTCGAAGCCCGCGTTTTCGGTGGCGTAAATGACGCCGTCGTCGGTAACGAGCAGCAGCGCGAAGCCGCCGTTTTCCCGCCAATAGCTTATCGCGGCGTCCTTGCCCATTACGAAAAGCGCGGTGGAAAGCGCGTCACACAGCAGTCCGTCATTGCCGATCACCGTTACGCTCGCAAGGCCGCTTTCCGCCGGGAAGCCCGTTGACGGATCGATAATGTGTATGCGTCTGACGCCGTTCTCGTCGATGAAATACCGCTGATAGCCGCCCGAAGTCACCACCGACTTGTCGCGCACACAGACCTTTCCGAGCAGCTCGTTCGGGCTGAACGGATCGGCCACTCCCACCTTCCAGTCGGAGCCGTCGGGCTTTGCTCCGAGCGCACGGACATTACCGCCGAGGCTTATTATCGCGGAGGTCACGCCGTTCGCCGACATCACGGCGGCGAGCTCGTCACCGGCATAGCCTTTCACGCAGGAGCCGAGATCGAGCTTATACCCTTCGGGAACGCTCACCGTCCCGCCGTTTATCGTGACCCTGCGGAAGTCCGTCTTTCCGAGCGCTTCCGAAAGCTCGCTGTCCGTGGGAACGTGCTCGCTGCCGGTCGTAAATCCCCACGCGAGCATTACGGGGTATAACGTTATATCGAGCGCGCCGCGGGTGCTTTCGCATACGCCGAGCGCCTTTGTTATCACTTTTTCGGTATCATACGAGACCTTTGCCGTGCCGAGACTGTTTATGCGGGCGATATCGCTGTCCGCGCGGGTCACGGAGAATATGCCCTCGAGCTCGTTCAGCCTGTCGGCAGCGGCATTTACCGCCTTTTCGCCGTTCCCGCCGTAAGCTTTCAGGGAGATGACCGTGTCCATAGCGAACAGGTCTTTCCCGCTCGATTCGGGTGCGGTGCTTTCGCAGGAGCCCAATATCAGCACCGCCGCAAGCAATACCGCCGCAAAAAATGTACGCTTCATTTCCACCAAATACTAAAGACCCGCAGCACAAACGACAATGCGGGTCTCTTAAGGTCAATATCAACAATACTCTTACAACAAACAGCTGCCCCGCACGAAATTTCTGCAAAGCAGCGGTATGTTTCGATGATCACGCGAGGTTGAGAAGTCTTACAAAGCCGGTGACCTTGAAGATATCCATAACTTCTTCGTTGGTGTTTTTTATCACCATAGAGCCCTGCGTCTTCATCATCTTCTGCATTGTGAGCAGTACACGCAGACCCGCCGAAGATATGTACTCGAGACCCTTAAGATCGAATATGAGCTCCGTCACACCAACTGTCTCCTTGAGGAGCTTTTCCTCGAGCTCGGGAGTATTCATTGAATCGACCTCGCCGATAAGCTCGACCGTAAGTGTATTTCCATCCTGCGATTTTGTGAAATTCATAATATATTAACTCCTATCTTAACAAATTAACCGACTTTCTGGTCAAGATCTTTTTCTATCGTAAGGATGTTCTTTCCATCCTTGTGCTCATACTCAACGTTGTCCATTGTTGTTTTAACAAGATAAACACCAAGGCCTCCGATTTTTCTGTCATCAAGATCGGCGTCAATATCCGGTTCCTGCGTTTTGAGCGGGTCATAAGGTCTTCCTTCATCGGCAAAAGATATCACGATACGAGTTGGCTCCGAGCCGCCGACCATATCCACGGAGATCTGTGCCGGTCCCGTCTCGGGATTATACGCGTAGTGGGTGATATTCATGAACACTTCCTCAACGCAAAGCTTTATCTGGCGTTTGGTCTTGGGAGCGCATTCACATTTTTCAAGTGATTCCTGAAGAAATGTAAAGACTTTGGCCAGATTTTCTATCGTGGCTTCGACCTTAAGTTCCTTCATATCTATCCCCCCTTCTTCTGTAAGTGCATATACATACATATATCATTGATATTATATCACAACTTTTCAGTAAAATCAACACATTTTACAAAAAAAATTTTAATTTTTTGCAAAATTCCGTGCTTAAAAAGATATTTCACGATTTTGCAAACCGAGAATAACCCGTTCCGCGGTCATATCTGCCCGCCGTCAAGCACCATATGCGCGTTGTTCATCAGCCCGTAGAACACCTGCGGTGTGAACTTACGGCATATCGCTTTTCGCGCCGTATCCATATTGGGAGCCCTGTCGGTCATATTGTGGCAGTCGGTGCCGAGCAGATGCAGCATGTCGTTCCTGATAAGCTTATATATGAACGCTTTTCTCTTTCCGAATGTACGGAAGCTCCCGCAGCTGACCTGTATCACCATATCGGGGCTTATCAGCCCGAGCAGGCTTTCCTCGCTCGTGAACGCGAGATACCGCTCGGCGTGCGCGAGTATCAATCTTATATCGGGGAATATGCTCCCCTCGAAGCTTCTGAACTCCGAAACGAACCGCCCGGTAAGGCGTTCATACGGCAGCTCGATCATCATATAACGGGTATTGCCTATGCAAAGCCGCGTAAGGTCGATATCGGCGAGCGAGCGGGTGTAAAGCACCTCGGCGCCCATTGAAAGCTCTATCCCGAGCTTTTCCGCTTCGGGAGCAAGCTGTTCATACGCCTGTTCACGCTTTGTGAGAAACGTCCCGACCGTATTCGAGGAAAGGGCAAAATGCGGTGTCAGCACTATCCTTCCCACTCCTGAGCGCTTTTCAGCCCCGAGCATCTTCACGCTCGTCCCGATATTCGGCGACCCGTCGTCTATTCCGGGAAGGATATGGCTGTGCATATCGGCAAGCGTTTGCGAACGTTCCGTCACTGCCGCACCGTGCCTTCGTTCCCGGGGTCTTCTCCGCCGTCGGGATAGAACTCATCGCCGCTTCTGCCGGAGCCGTGTGCGCTGTATCTCAGATACTTACCGCCGGACTTTTCGGCCTCCCCGAAATCGACGATCTCCGCAAAGACCGGTATATCGTATATCATCGCGAGGTCGTCCTCGGGCTTCACCTTGATGTCGAGCATCTCTTTCAGCAGGAAGAAGATATATACCGCCACGAGCCCTGCCGCGGCGCCTATAAGCGTGAATTTTGTCAGGCTCGGGAAATCGTGCTTCTGCGGGTAGGTGGGCGGAGATACCGTTTCTATCGAGCCGCCCTTGATTATGCGTTTGAACTCCTTTACCGCGAGCTCGGAGAACTTTGTCGCCACGTCATACGATTCCGCGGGAGAACCGGTATTCACCGATATCCGCAGCACCTCGGTGCTGTTCACCGAAGAAATTTTTATCATATTACTCAGCTTTTCGTTCGTATAGACCCCGCCGAAGGCCTCATTCAGCTCACCGAACACATAGTCGCTCGTGAAGAGTATCTGGCAGGTGTTCACAAGCTTCTGCGCGGCGTTGATATCGTTTATGTTTATCGAGGAAGCGTCGTCCCTTGCGCTCGAGGAATTCTCCACATACATCAGCGTTTCGGACTTGTACTGCTTCGGGACGATGAAGAATGCGAGAACAAATCCCACAGCCGCGGCAAACAACGTTACCGAGGCGATAGGGATGATATGACCCGTAAACACTCTGAACAGTGTTCGAAGGTCAATGGTCTGTTCCTGCTCGTTCATTTCAGATGATCCCGCCTTTACTTTATATCACACCTATGCTTGTTGATTATAACATATTTCCGCAATAATTGCAACCCGTTTTTATCAAATCTCACATATTCTGAAAATTATTGTTAAAATGTAACAATATTTTCCCTCGCCTATTGACGCGCGCGTCATACCGCATATTCACCGGAAGGTGAATATGCGGTATTGTCAAATAAAAAAATCCCCCCTGAGGGGGATTTTTTTATTTCTGTGCGTTCTTCTTGGCCTCGATATCGGCAAGCGCCGCTTTTCTCGAAAGGCCTATCTTGCCCTGATTGTCGATCTTTATGATCTTTACGATGATCTGGTCGCCTACGTCGCATACGTCCTCGACCTTCTCAACGCGTCTGTTCTCGAGCTCGGAGATGTGTACCATGCCCTCCTTGCCGGGAGCGAATTCAACGAACGCGCCGAATTCCTTCACGCGAACGACCTTGCCCTTGTAGATAGCGCCGATCTCGGGATCGGTAACTATCGACTTTATGGTGTCTATGCAGGCATTCGCCTTGTCAAGGTCGCTGCCGCAGATGAATACGTTGCCCTCTTCGTCTATATCGACCTTGACATCAAAGTCAGCGCAGAGCTTCTGGATAACCTTGCCACCCGTACCGATAACTTCTCTGATCTTCTCTACCGGCACCTTCATGCTCATCATCTTGGGCGCATACTTGTTTACGGTATCGCGCGGAGCGGGGATAGCCTTGAGGATTATCTCGTCGAGTATATAGTCACGAGCCTTGTGGGTCTTTGCAAAAGCGTCCTTGATTATCTCGGGGGTAAGTCCGTCGATCTTAAGATCCATCTGGATAGCGGTGATGCCCTTGTGTGTGCCGCCTACCTTGAAATCCATATCGCCGTAGAAGTCTTCGAGACCCTGGATATCGACCATTGTCATCCAGCGGTCGCCCTCGGTGATAAGGCCGCAGGAGATACCCGCAACGGGCGATTTTATCGGAACGCCCGCATCCATAAGCGCAAGTGTGGAGCCGCAGATAGAGGCCTGCGAGGTGGAGCCGTTCGAGGAAAGCACCTCGGAAACCAGTCTGATAGCATACGGGAACTCGTCAACACTCGGGAGAACGGGCTCGAGAGCTCTCTGCGCAAGTGCGCCGTGGCCTATCTCACGTCTTCCGGGGCCTCTGCTCGCCTTTGTTTCGCCGACGGAGTACGCCGGGAAGTTGTAGTGGTGCATATAGCGCTTGGTATCTTCGTCGTCAAGGCCTTCGAGACGCTGGGAATCGCTTACCGGGCCGAGTGTGGCGACCGTGAGCACCTGCGTCTGACCGCGGGTGAACAGTCCCGAACCGTGTACTCTCGGCAGCAGGTTGACTTCGGCCGCAAGAGGACGCATCTGATCCATTTTTCTGCCGTCAACGCGCTTCTGCTCGTCGAGGAGCCAGCGGCGAACTATTACCTTCTGAAGCTTGTATATAGCCTCGTCTATCATAGCTGCCTGATCGGGATAAACGGGGTCGAATTCCTCGTGGATAGCATCCTTGATAGGCTGTAAGCGAGCCTCGCGGATATTCTTGTCGTCGGTGTCGAGCGCGAACTTGACCTTTTCGCCATATTCCTCGAGCAGCTTGTCAATGAAGTCGTGGTCGATCTCCATGGACGGGAATTCGAACTTCGGCTTGCCTATCTGCGCCTGAATGTCCTTTATAAAGGGTATCAGCGAACGGTTGATCTCCTCGTGGCCTGCCATTATCGCCTTGAGCATCGTGTCATCATCGACCTCGTTCGCGCCCGCCTCGATCATTACGACCTTCTTTTCGCTGGACGCAACGGTGAGCTGCAGGTCGGACTTCGCTCTCTGCTCGGCATTCGGCATCAGCACGATCTCGCCGTCAACGAGGCCTACCGAAATACCGCCGATAGGGCCGTTCCACGGGATATCGGAGATGCTCACGGCGACAGACGCGCCTATCATCGAGAGTATCTCGGGCTGTGTCTCGGGATCCACCGCGAGCACGGTCATAGTGATAGCAACGTCATTGCGCATATCCTTCGGGAAGAGCGGGCGCATAGGGCGGTCAACAACGCGGGAGGTAAGTATCGCCTTCTCGCTCGGTCTGCCCTCTCTCTTGAGGTAGCCGCCGGGGATCTTGCCCACAGCGTACAGCTTTTCCTCGTAATCAACGGAAAGCGGGAAGAAATCCACGCCCTCACGAGGCTTCGGGCTTGCCGCAACGTTTACCATTACCACGGTCTCGCCGTAGTGTACCCAGCAGGAGCCGTTGGCGAGGCCGCAGACCTTGCCGGTCTCGATCATAAGCTCGCGCCCTGCGAATGTAGTTTTGAACGTCTTGTAATTTTCAAACATCTGTATTCTCCTTTGTTCATAAATTTGTAAAAGAGGTACAGATTCAGCACTAAATTCGGTGCGGGCTTTTGTTCCTGCACTCAATTTAATGCTAAATGGTCTGTACGCTCTTTACGCCGCATACTGCCGAAAAATCGCCAAACGGGCAGAGCGATACCCGCCCTACCCGAAAGCTTTTTTCTTACTTACGAATACCGAGCTTAGCTATGATAGCACGGTAACGCTCGATGTCCTTCTTCTGAAGGTAGTTGAGAAGGTTACGCCTTCTGCCGACCATTTTGAAGAGACCGCGTCTGGAATGGTGATCCTGCTTGTGGTTCTTCAGATGTTCGGTAAGATCCGCGATGCGCTTCGTGAGGATAGCTATCTGGACTTCGGGAGAACCGGTATCGTTCTCGCTCAGACGGTTAGCCTCGATGATCGCAGTCTTTTCTTCCTTGAGCATCATGTCAGATACACCCCTTTACAATAAATTTTCCGCATAACACAGCCGAGGGAGGGTATTTTCTCCTTTTCGGAGCTTACACCGCGGAGCCGAGTTATGTGCATATTTGCCGTATGATAACAGCAACGCTGATATTATAGCACATTTTTTCGGATTTGTAAAGGGGTTTTTTGAATTTTTTTCGGTATCTGCCGCGGACGAGCTTTTTTTGCAAGAACTATTGCATTTTACGGGAATTTGTGGTATAGTATTAGTGCTACATTATCCAATTGAATATTTTGCTTATCAATGTGCATTTTTATCTGTGGTAGAAATGCACTGCTCCTCTTTGTGTATAATTTTGTCACATTGAATGAGCAAAATATATGCAATTGGATTGTGTAGCAGCAAATGAGCTTGCGTTTCTATAGGTGCGCAGCTCTCAACAAAACGCTGCGCACTTTTTATTTTGCGCAAAGGATTTAGGAGGAATTTTTTCATGAAAAGGATCAACAAGATAATGTCGGTAGCGCTCGCGCTGTCGCTGACTGCGAGCATTGCCGCGGGAGCCGTTGTGAGCAACGCCGAGTATGACGCTCCGGCAATTGTCACCGGCGATGCTGTGGAGGCAGATGAGAACGGGTTTATTATTGAAAACGGCGTTCTTACGGGATATACAGGAACCGGCGGTG
>JAFTAG010000176.1 GCA_017458655.1 Ruminiclostridium sp.
CCACGGCGGCTTAGACTCCGGCTGCGTAGGCGTAAACGGCGTCTATGAAAAGGACATAAACCTTGAAATAGTGCTTGATCTCGGCGCTATGCTGACGATGAACGGCTACGACGTGGTATATACGCGCGACGAGGACATCTCGATATACGACGACGGCGTGGAGGGCATACGCAACCAGAAGATCTCAGATATGGAGAACCGTCTGAAGATCGTAAAGAGCTGCCCGGACAGCGTATTCATCTCGGTGCATCAGAACCTCTACACCGAGAGCGAATATTTCGGCGGGCAGATGTTCTACACGACGAACAATCCGGGGAACTACAAGCTCGCGCGGATAATGCAGGGAAAATTTGCGGAACTCCAGCCGGGCAACGACCGCGAGGTCAAGCTCATCGACAACGGCCTGTATCTGTTCAAGACGACGGAGCAGCCCGCGCTGCTGATAGAATGCGGGTTCCTGTCCAACCCGCGTGACGCGGAGAACCTCAGTACCGCGGAATACCGCAAGAAGGTCGCGTTCACGATATACAGCGGGCTGGAGGAATATTTCGGCGGGGAAGTAAAAAGCAAGGAGAAAGCTGAAATTGGCGAAACAGAGAGTTTCTTATATATGCAGTGAGTGCGGTCACATCTACCCGAAGTGGGTGGGGCGCTGCACGGAATGCGGCGAGTGGAACACGGTATCGGAGCAGGTGGAGCTTCCACGGGCCGCGGTAAAGAGCGGCAGGACGCTGAGACCGAAAACGCTCGGCGAGATATCGGTAACGGACGATGTGCGGCTGAAAACGGGCTCCGCGGAACTCGACCGCGTCCTCGGCGGCGGCATCGTCGCGGGCTCGCTGGTATTGCTCAGCGGCGACCCCGGTATCGGCAAATCGACACTGCTGCTGCAAATATGCAATTATCTCGACAAAACGGGGAAGATACTGTATGTATCGGGCGAGGAAAGCGAGCGGCAGATAAAGCTGCGCGCGGACAGACTGAACGTGAGCGGCGAGAACCTCTACCTGCTGTCGGACAACGACTGCGAGGCGATAAACGCCGCGATAATCGAGGAAAAGCCCGATGTCGTGATAATCGACTCGATACAGACCATGCAGATAACGGAGATATCCTCGGCGCAGGGCAGCATCACACAGGTGCGGGAATGCACGTCGCTGTATATGCAGACGGCGAAAAAATACGGCATACCTATTATAATAGTAGGCCATGTCAACAAGGACGGCGGCATTGCGGGGCCGAAGGTGCTCGAACATATCGTTGACACGGTGCTGACCTTTGAGGGCGACAAGCAGCTTTCATACCGCATACTGCGCGCGGTGAAGAACCGTTTCGGTTCCACGAACGAGATAGGCGTGTTCAGAATGGGCGAAAGCGGGCTGGAGGAAGTCCCCAACCCGTCGGAAATGCTCCTGTCCGGCCGCCCGTCGGGCATAAGCGGTATCAGCGTCCTGTGCACGGTGGAAGGTTCGCGCCCACTGCTCTCCGAGGTGCAGTCGCTCGTCACAAAGACGGGCTTCGGCACTCCCCGCCGCAGCGCCGACGGATTTGATTATAACCGCCTCTGCCTTATCCTCGCGGTGCTCGAAAAGCGCACGGGCTACCTGTTCGGGCAGTTCGACGTATATGTGAATATCACGGGCGGAATGCGCCTCACCGAGCCGGCCGCCGATGCCGCGGTAGCCCTCTCCCTCTTCTCGGGATTGTGCGACCGCGTTCTCCCGGAAGACCTCGCCGTCTTCGGGGAAATAGGCCTCGGCGGGGAGCTCCGTGCCGTCTCCCACTCGTCCGAGCGGGTACGGGAATGCGCCCGCCTCGGCTTCAAGACCTGTATCGTCCCGAAAGCAGCCCTCTCGTCGCTCAATAAGCAGGACTGCGCCGGCATAAGAGTAATAGGCGCCTCCAACCTCACCCAACTCTTCAAAGCCGCCGAGAGCGTGTGAGAATGAGGCACAGGGGCACAGAGGTCGCTGACGCTCGAGAAACGTGGCTCGCCTGAGGGCGAACCACATGGGGAAAAGGAAACCTTTCTTGGAAGAAAGGTTTCCTCTCCCCCAGCCCCCCACTCTTTCGAAAAAACCGAATCGCTCCGCAATTAGATTTACAGAGACTGCACCTATTAAGAGCTTTTGCGTTTTACAAGACTATTGGCGCGGGCAGATGCTTGCAGGCTGCAGAAAATTCCGACGCGGATTCGGTGCGGCCGTCGCCGCCTTGCTTTTTATTCGCCCCCGCGGGCAAGCGCCCGTAGCAGTCCGCGTTGAGGGTTTGTGCAGACTTGATAGCTCTCGTCCGCGCAACAAGCCTTGCTTTTTATTCGCCCCCGAGGCACGAGACTTACGAATCTCCACCAAGACAGG
>JAFTAG010000177.1 GCA_017458655.1 Ruminiclostridium sp.
ACGAAATAGTTCGCGAGCACAGTGATATCACCGATGCGGATGACCTTGATGTTCCCCGCTTTTTTCGAGTCCAGCGCTTTTACGGCAGTCTTTACCGTTTCGATATCAGTCATTGCGGTCTCCTTTCTTTTTTCTCCTGTCCATATAGTAGTTGTACGCCTCGATAGTCGAGACGGGTATCTTCTTGTCGTTCTGCGAGAGGTTGCCTATCGACCATTTCAGCGCCCGGTACATCGCGTCGTCGAGGTCTTTGAGCGCATAAGCCCGGTACTTCTCGACATCGGGAAAATCCCGTTCCGCGGAAACGAGATCGCCGAGATAAACGATCTTCTCAAGCTTCGTCATTGCGGCATGTGCGACGGTATGATACCGTACCGCGTTGAGTATATCCTCGTCCTCTATACCGAGCTTCTCGCGTATGTAGTACGCCGCGGAAATACCGTGCCATGTGCTCTTTGAGGCGAGCTCGGCGGGATCGACATAATACCCGCTCGAAAGCATCTCCGCGCGCTGTACTTCCGCGTCGGCTTCCTTACGGCAGTCGTGCAGTATCCCCGCGGTGTAGGCTTTTTTCACGTCCTCGCCGTGTATCTCCGCAAGCTTTATGCACATATCCGCCACATTGCAGCTGTGTATATAGCGCTTCTTCCCGAGCATACCGCGTATCAGCTCCTTATATTCATCGGGCACGGTAAAGCCCCCTTTCGGCGATATATCCGGCCACGGGAGCCGGTATCACCGCGCTTGCGTCGCCGCCCCCACAGAGCGTTTCCCGCACGGCGGTGGAGGAAATGTCCGGGATATCGAGGTTCAGTACCCGCACCCTTCCGAGCTCGTTCGCGTATTCCTGCATATCCGTATAGCTTATGTCCCCGCGCGTCACCGCGACAACGTGCGATTCTTTCAATATCGACTCGGATCTGTACCACTTTTCTATCGTGAAAAGCTGGTCGCCGCCGATAATGAGATACAGCTCCGTTTTCGGCGGATATATCTCTTTCAGCGCCCTTATCGTGTTTATGGTGAAGCTCTTCCCGCCGAGCTTCTTTTCGATATCCGATACCGCGAAGCCGTCCATTCCCTCAAACGCGAGACGCGCCATTTCAAGCCTGTCCGCGAAGGACGCGCCTACCCCGTCTTTAAAGGGTGGCTGCGCCGCGGGGATCACCAGCACCTCCGCGAGCTTGAGCTCCTTCTTTACCTGCCTTGCAAGCTCAACGTGGCCGTTGTGTATGGGGTCGAATGTCCCGCCAAGAATGCCAATTTTACGGTTGCGAGGCTGTGACCCGTTGTTTTCGGCTGCACCCGATACGGGAATGGGTACAGCGTCACGCTGCCCTATCTTACTCATCGATAAATATTACCCGCTTGTCTTTGTCCTTGTTCTGCCTGTAAATGACGAACTTCGTGCCTATTACCTGTATCGGCTCGGCGCCCAGCTTTTCGCAGAGTATGCCGCACACCTCGCGCGGGGTGAGCTCGCAGGTCTCATGTACCTTGCCCTTTATCATCTCGCGGGCATTGAGCGCGTCGTCCGCTTCCTTTATGACCTCGTCGCCGACGCCGTTCTTCCCCACATAGAGTATCGTCTCGTAGGAGTTGGCGAGCGCGCGGTATTTAGCTCTTTCTTTTCCGGTCATACTGTTTCCTCACAGCTTGATATACTTGCTGCGGTTGCCGTTAAGCTCGTTGCTCTCCGTTTCATCCGCATCGTCCTCGAACTCGTCCTCGTCGAACCAGAAGTCGTTCATATCGTCGAGACTGTCACGGCTCTTGTCGTTGTTTGTGATGTTCTGCACCTTCGCACCCTTAGGCGAGATGAAAATGCCTATCACAAGTCCGCAGAGCCCGGCTGCGAGCATACAGAGCCCGAACATACCCTTGCTGAAGGTGATGTCGGAATCCGCGAACTCCTTCACCGCCTCGAACTTTTCTTCCACCATTGCCGGTATTATCCTTCTCATTTCAGTTTCCTCCTGTGAATTATTGATCCAGGCGCTGTGCCTGTAAATTCCGTATTTACCGGGACTTTCTCCCGGCAAGTATCTCCGCGAGCTGCTTTATAGCCGACGCGCGGTGACTTATCCTGTTTTTCTCCTCCGAGGAGAGCATAGCCACGCTCGTGTCCTCATCCACCATAAATATCGGGTCGTAGCCGAAGCCGTTCTCGCCGAGCGGCTCCGTGCCTATCCTGCCCTCGAGAGTGCCGCGGACGCTGTATTCTGTCTCGTCGTCGAGTATGCAGTACAGCGAGCATACGAACCGTGCGCCGCGCATACTCTCGTCAACGCCGTCGAGCTCCTCGAGTATTTTGTTTATGCGCTGCTCGTCGGTAGCTCCCTCGCCCGCGTAACGCGCCGAGTATATCCCCGGGGCGCCGTCGAGGAAGTCTATTTCAAGTCCGCTGTCGTCCGCGATAACGGGGCATTTGCAGATATCATAGACGGCTTTTGCTTTTTTATGCGCGTTCTCGGCGAACGTCTCGCCGTCCTCGACCACGTCGATATCTATTCCCGCGTCTCTGAGCGACACGGGCTCATAACCGAGCGGTTCGAGCATCTGTTTTATCTCTTTTACCTTGCCTTGATTGTTGGTTGCTATTATCAGCTTCATATCAGTCGTTTTCCTCGTATTCGTCGTCATTCTCATCGTCATTCCCGCTGTCGTCCGCGTCATCGTCAGACTTGCCGCCGATGTCGTCAGCGAACAGTATCTCGGCGTAATCCTCGGGAATGAAATCCTGCAGGTCGTCTATCTTCTCGCCCACGCCGACAAGCTTTACGGGGATACCCAGCTCGTCGTTTATCGGCAGGATTATACCGCCCTTTGCGGTACCGTCGAGCTTTGTGAGCACGATACCGGTTATGGGGCAGACCTCCTTGAAGAGCCGCGCCTGATTTACGGCGTTCTGACCGGTGGTGGCATCGAGCACGAGCAGCGTTTCAAGCGAGCAGCCGGGCATCTGCCTGTCAACTATGCCTGCTATCTTGCGCAGCTCGTCCATAAGGTTCTTCTTATTGTGGAGCCTTCCGGCTGTGTCGATCATGAGTACATCGGCGTTGCGCGCTTTGGCGGCATCACAGGCATCGTACACCACCGAAGCGGGATCGCTGCCCTCGGCGTGCTTGACGATATCAACGCCCGCTCTGTCCGTCCAGACGTTGAGCTGATCTATCGCTGCCGCACGGAACGTGTCCGCTGCCGCAACAATGACCTTCTTGCCGTCGCGTTTTAAGTTCGCAGCGAGCTTGCCTATCGTGGTGGTCTTGCCGGCGCCGTTCACTCCGATAACGAGTATAGCCGACGGCTTTGTATCAAGCCGCAGTGAGTTGTCACCGCGAAGCATCTCGGCGACTATGCCTTTCAGCAGGCCCTTCACCTCGGCGGTATCGGTCGCTCCCGTCCGCTTTACCTCGGCGCGGAGCCTGTCGCAGATGTTCTCCGAGGTCACCGTGCCGATGTCGGAGAGTATCAGTGTTTCCTCCAGCTCCTCGAAAAAGTCCTCGTCTATCTTGGTGAAGCTGTTCACCAGCGTGTTGACCTTCGCTACAAAGCTGTCCTTGGTCTTTTTAAGACCTTCTTTGAGCTTACTGAAAAATCCCATTTATTATCCTTTCACTTGCCGGTTTTCCCGAAATGTCCGAACGCGAGCACGCCTATCGGAAGAAAGTAAACGCACCATATCAGCAGTGCTATGTTTCCTCCCCCGCCGCTGCTTTCGGACATATTGATGAACATACCCGTCATCGGCATTATAATGCACCCGGGGAAGAATGCCCCGTGTATGATAAGGAGCCATTTCAGCCACTTGTCGGGCTTGTCTTCCGCTTTGAAGGCGAGCCCCGTGAAAAATGTCGAGAGCGCCATCATCCCGTATCCGAGAAGGTCGTAGTTGAATATCAGCCCGCCCCGTCCGAAGACAAGAATGCGGGAAGCCTGCTCGGAGAGCTCCTCGTTGCTGACGGTGGTGCACTGCGAGAAATACACGAGCATTACCGTCACCGCGTAAACTCCGGACAGCACAAGCCCGATAATTGCGGGGACTCTGCGGTCGTCGGCGCTCTCGTGATGCAGTCCCGCGGTCATCATTATGAACCCGAGCGGGAGTAACAGGCAGACAAAATACTGACCTAACGAAAATTTCGTCAGTATGAATACCGCGAACAAAAACACTGTCAGAGTGACGATCGCCGAGCCTGTCTTTGCGGTTATTCTGTTCATTTTCCGTTCTCCATATCAGTCAAGTTCAAGCTCCATATCGTCGATAAGCTCCTGATGTATCAGTCTCGAAACGCCCTTTTCCTGCATAAAAACGCCGTAGAGCACGTCGCAGCCCTCGATAGTACCGCGTCTGTGGGTGATTATCATAAGCTGTGTGTTTGTGCAGAAGCGCTTTAAGTATGTGACATACTTGACAACATTTATCTCATCGAGCGCGGCATCTACCTCGTCGAGCATACAGAACGGGGTAGGGCGGTGGAGGAGTATCGCGAAATATATCGTGATAGCGACCATGGTCTGCTCGCCGCCGGACAGCGAGATAAGGTTCTTGATAAGCTTTCCGGGAGGTGCCGCGAAGATCTCTATGCCGCTTTCGAGCACATTCTCGGGATCCATAAGTTCAAGGTGCGCTTCACCGCCGCCGAATACCTCTGTGAATATCGAGCTGAACTTCTCGTTGATATCGTTGAAGCTTGACAGAAAGCGCGCTTTGATCTCGGTCGTGAGCGTGTTTATCAGCTTTTCGAGTTCGTCACGCGACTTCTCGACATCACGCAGCTGCGCGGAAAGCGCGTCGTACTGCGTCTTCACCTCGTCGTATTCCTCGATAGCCTTGTAGTTTACCGTGCCGAGGGCGCTCAGTTGTGCAGAGAGCGACCGCAGCTCCTGCTTGGCGGTATTTATGTCGGAGAGCGGTTCCGCCTGCTCCTTTGCCTCGCTTACGGTAAGCTCGTACTTGTCCCAGAGCGATACTATCAGCTTTTCCTTCTCCTTGTCAACGGCGCTGCGGCGTTCTTCCGC